>NZ_JAYKBQ010000005.1:0-77747 GCF_035282425.1 Parvimonas sp. M20
CTACGATGCTTCACATCGGGCGGGTACCCGGGAACCTTGTTGTTTCACAATAAGAACCCCACCCTTCTACGATGCTTTGCATCGGCTGGGTACCTGGGAACCTTGTTGTTTCACAATAAGGCTAATATTTTATTTAAAAAATTAGGTTCAGTAACTAAGGATGGGGAGTAAATTTTTAAAAATACTCCCTTTTTATTTTATTTTTAGAAATATTTTTTAAATTTTATCACGTCTTCGGAAATATTACTTTAAATGGTATATACAAAACTAGATAAATATGTTATACTAATAAAGTAATATTATTTATATTACATTTATTTATTTTTACGTTGAAGGAGGATTTTTCTATGAGGAAAAGATTTTTGACTCTGATATTAACGTTTTCATTGCTACTAAGTAGTACAAGTGGAATTTTTGCTAATGAAAAAGTTAATACAGCTCCAAAAATTACACAAGCTCAAAATAAGTTTAAAGGTGACGAAAACGAAGAAAAAACTTATATTGTAGTTTTGAAAGAGAATTCGAAAGTAAATTTTGAGAGCTTAAAGACGGAAGAAGGAAAGAAAGCGAGAGAAGCACAAACTAAGGCATTAGTTAATTCTTTTAAAGCTGAACTTTCTAAAGCAGGTATAAGCTATGAAACATATTATGAATATGACTTTTTATTTGCTGGAATTGCTTTAAAAACTAAGGTTAAAAATATTGAAAAAATTTCAAAAATGGCTTCTGTTGAGTCAGTTGAAGTTTCAAATGAATTTTTAAAACCTAAAGTTGATGAATCTCAAAAGGAATTCAATGCGAAGAGAAGGGAAAGAAGCTTAGATTCAAATAATCTAATGAAGGTTACAGACGAACTTAGAAAGAAATATAATGGACAAGGTAGAGTTGTAGCCGTATTAGATACAGGTGTTGATGTAAATCATGAAATTTTAAGAGTTTCTGATGTTTCAAAAGGAAAGTTTCCAACTAAGGATTCTATGAATCAAAAGATGAAAGAAGCCGGAATTAATTATGGTAGCTGGAGAACTGACAAAGTTGTTTATGCTCATAATTACAGTACAAATGGAAAGAATGTAAAGGAAGAAATGAGAGAAGAATCTCATGGAATGCATGTTTCCGGTATTTCAGTTGGAAATCCAGAAAAAGAATATGAATTTACTCAACCAGATGGAACAACTAAGAAAGAAAGAATAATAGGAACTGCTCCTGAAGCTCAACTTATTTTTATGGGAGTTTTCCAAGGACAATCAACATTTACTCACATTTATTCAAAAGCTGTTGAAGACTCTGTAAAACTTGGTGCTGATAGTATCAACTTGAGTTTAGGTGCTCCTAACGGTTCTATCGCATCTGTTGGTAAAGCTATGGAAAAAGCTATAGCTTTCGCTAGAAAAATGGGCGTTATCGTAGCAATTGCAGCTGGTAATGACGGTCATTTCGGTGCATTTAGTGATAAACCTCCTGTTACAAATCCTGACTATGGGACAGTTGGACAACCGGGGGTTGCAAAAGATGCTTTAACTGTTGCAGCTATGTATACAGATGTTGAAAGAGTAAGAACAATAAGTATTGAAGGCATTAAAGGTGTAATAAAAACAGGAGATTTCTTCCCAGGTTATGATAGTGAAGGAGATCCTAATCCTGAACAAAACTTTGTACCTTCTGGTCAAGATTCACAAAGCTATGATATAGTTGATGCAGGTCTTGGAAATGAAGATGCTGACTATAAAGGTCAAGATGTAAAGGGTAAAGTTGTAGCAGTTAGAAGAGGTGCTAAAACTTTTGCAGACAAAATTATTTTAGCTCAAAGTAAAGGTGCAAAAGGTGTTATAATTTACAACCACGAACAAGGTGGAGAAGAAATTATAAATATGGCATTTGGAGATCAAACTAAAGATGTTAGAATTCCATCTGTATTTATAGGAAATGCCGGCGGAAAACAAATTCTTGCAAATTTAGATAAAAAAGTTAAATTCGCTAGACAATTAACAGCTCTTCCTTACGCAAAAGGTGGACAATTAACAGACTTCTCATCTTATGGATGGGCATCTGACGGAACTTTCAAACCGGATATAACTGCTCCAGGTGGACTTATTTATTCTTCAATAAATAATAATAAATATGCAACTATGAGTGGGACTTCAATGGCAACTCCTCATATTGCAGGTGCTGTAGCTCTTGTAAGAGAAAGCTTAAGCCAAAGACATCCTGAAATTAAGGGAGAACAAGAATATGACATTCTAAAAGCAATAATGATGAGTACAGCCGATCCTGTTAAGGAAGCTGGAAGTGATGATTATGTTTCTCCTAGAAAACAAGGTGCTGGTGCTATCAATGTTGAAAAGGCTACAAGTACTGATCTTTACGTAATTGACAGCAATAATAATCCAAAAGTTTGGTTAAATGATGTTGATAGTAAATTTGAAATTAATTTAAAAGTTGTAAATATTGGAAATGAAGCAAAAACTTTAAAATATAAAACTGTTTTAGGTACTGATGCTACTGAAAAAGGAAAATTTGCTTTAAAGACAAGAACTCTTGATACAATTGAAGGAAAAGAAATCACTGTTCCTGCTAAGAGTTCAGTAAATGTAAAAATAACAGTTGACGCTAGCAAATTCGATAAAGAATTAAGCCAACAAATGCCTAATGGTTACTTCTTAGAAGGTTTTGTATTCTTTGAAGATGCTAAAGACGGTGGAAAAGAAGTTAGTATAGCATTTAGTGGATTTAAAGGAAAATGGGCTAATTTACCACTTTGGGAAAAACCTATTTATGACTATGATTTTAAGAAAGAATTACCAATGTATATGAGACAAGGAAATACTTTTACAGGAAACTTTACATCTCTTGTAACTGTTGAAAATAACCCATATGCATTATCAAAACAATGGACTAACAACAAAGGAGTACAATTCAATTTTGTTGGTAGTAAAGGCGAAATTCCTCTAGGTTTTGACTCGGGTAAATTATCATTCTCAAAGGATAATTTGGCAATTTCTCCAAATGGAGATAATAACAAAGACTTTGTTGCATTTAAAGGTGTATTCTTTAGAAATGCACAATATTTAAAAGCTAAAGTTTATGATGAAAGTGGAAATCTTGTTTATGAAAATGGATCAGGTTATGCTCAGAAAAATAGCAATAACTACAATCCAAATGCTGGAAGATCTAATCTTATAACTCAAACTTATTGGGATGGAACATCTAATGGCAAGACTCTTCCTGAAGGTAAGTACAAGTATGTAGTAACTGGAAATTCTGAAGTTGGTGGTTCTGGTTTTGCTGAACAAAAATTAGAATTTGAAGTAAAAATTGACATTACTGCTCCAAAGATTGCTAAACCTAAGGTTGAAGGTAATATTTACAAACCAGAAATTACAGATAACTTAAGTGGTATTGATAAAACATTCTTAAGATATCTTGACAAAGATGGAAAAGTTAAATGGATAAATCCTAAAGATGATGGTACTTTTGAAATTCCTCAAGGAATAGATCATAAAAATATCTATATTCATACTTTTGACCATGCTGGAAATATTTCATCACTTAATTTAGATGGCTCTGAATATTCTGCACCTCAAATAAAACCACAAGATTTAGGAGCAAATATTAAACCAGTATTTAGAGTAACAAATTATAAAGACTTTGAAGGAAATCATATTGAAGGTTCAGAAAAACTTAATATGTTCCCAATTGAAATTAATTGGAGAGAAAAAGTTTCATTAAACTCTAATAATCAAGGTTGGGTTCCAATGAGCACATTCAGATATGTTAATGGATTACTTAATGTTGCTCCAGGAAGTCATAAATTCAATATAGCTGAAATTCCTGATGTATATGAACCATTAAAAGAAAAAGAAAAAGTTGTTAAGGTTGAAAAAGGTAAAGAATCAGAAGTTGTTTTTGAAACTAAACAAAAAGAAGAAAAGATTCCAAAGGGACATGGAGAAGTTAATTTCAGATTACAAATAGGTAATTATCCTGAAAACTATATGGGAGTTGGTGGAACTTATGTAATCAAAGATAAAGATGGAAATGTAGTTAATAGAGATAATCTAAAAACTTACACTAAGTTATACGAATCTCCAATCAAAGACAAAAATGGAAAACTTACAGGAGTTAATTTCCACAGAGATTTAATGACTATTTTACCTGTTGGAGAATATACTGCTGAAATTGTAACAAAAGATGATTCTTTAAAATTTGAAACAACTTCAATTAAATTTAAAGTTGAAGAAAACAAACCAAAGAGAGTAGTCTTCAAAACACAAGAAACAATAAAAGATATAGTTAATATTGCTTTTGAAGGTTTGGATAAACTTCCTGAAGGAGTAAAAGTAACTCTTGAAAATCTTAATACTAAAGAAAAAACAGAACTTCAAGAAAGTAAGTTTAACAAGAAAGTATTCTATGGTGAAGTTGATCGTGGAAAATACAGAGTTAATATAGAAGTTCCTAAAGGATATAAAGTTGATAGACCTTCTTTCGATATTACAGTTGCAAATGATAAAGTTAAAGAAATTGTAAATATCAAGAAGATGGTAACATTGACAGATAAAAATAAGAAAGTTACAGTTTCAAGCTTTGATTTAAAAGACGATTGGACTTTAGTAGCTGATGTTAAAGATAAAAACTCAGTTGAAAAATTAAAAGGTTCTGAAGCTGATTTATACGACATCTATTTCCTTGATAAAAACAATACAAAAATCAAACTACCTAAGGGAGAATATAATGTTTCTATAGTAAAAGCTGAAGGAAAGACAGCAAAAGATGTTTATTATGTAAATGAAAAAGGCGAGCTTGACAAAGAAAAATTTGAAATTAAACAAGACGATAAAAATGTAACATTTACAACAACTCACTTCTCAGGTTATGCGGTGGATTATGGCAAGGCTGAAAATAATCCAGATAATCCGGATCCACAAAAACCAGATCCACAAGTTCCGGACCCACAAAAACCAGGAGAACCGGGCAAACCAGAACAACCGGGCAAACCAGGAAAGAACAAACCAGGACAAAAAGGTTCTAAAAATAGAAAAGGGCTTTCAAGGACAAATCTTAATTCAAATATTTTAGGACTTATTGGAGTAGCGGTTATTTCTTTAGGAATAGCAGTGGTCGTAAATAAAAAGAGAAGAAGTAAATAAGAAAAGATAATTTAAAAAGTGGTTACGATGTAGCCACTTTTTTGTAATAAGTTTTTTGGAAACTTTATTATTCATCAAAGCATCGAAATAGTAGTTTTTATTATGAAGACATTTTATTTTATATTGAAAATTTTATTGCAGAGCTTAAAAAGAAATGTTATAATTATAAAAACGAGATAGAATATCAATAAAGAGAGGTAGTATATGAAAATAAAAAAAGTTTTAAAAGAAGATTTAGAAAAACTTATTCCAAGTTTTAAAAAAGCATTTAATGAAAGTGAATGGAATCAAAAATGGACAGATGAAAGTGTTAGAATTTCTTTATCCAATATTTTTGATTTTCCACATTTTTATGGGCTTATTGCCATAAAAGAAGGTATTCCGGTTGGGGCTATATTAGGACATATACAAACTTTTAATGATGGAAAAACATATTATATTGATGAACTGTTTGTTGATCCGATTTTTCAAAAACAGGGAATAGCAAAAGCGTTATATAGTGATGTTTTGAAAGAATTGAAAAAAATGGGAGTTTCCGGAGCGTTTTTTACAACTTTAACAAATTCTTCAGCATACAATTTTTATAAATCTCAAGGAGCTATACATTTGGAGGATAGTGCTGTATTTTATCATCCTTTTTAATAAATAGTATTTAAGCGATTACAAAAAGTAGTCGCTTTTTATATGGTCTTTTATAAAAAAAGTGACCTTTCGGCCACTTATTAAATTATTTACTTCTGATTAATTATCCCAATTTTTTCTTGAAAAATAAGGAAGGATTAAACCTATCAGTATAAAAATTGCTCCCATTAGAGAAAATTCATTCATATTTTTGATATATACAACGAAAAATATAATCCCTAAAATTAAGAGTTCTCCGAATATAACATAGTTTTCATAGTATTTTTCAAAATATTTATTTCTAAATATTTTAAATTTTCCTATTTTGGTAAAAAACACTAAATAGGAACTTATACAAATACAAGTTACAGCTATAATAGTAATATAAAGTTTATCCACATTTAGTAAATGTAAAAATGCAATTATAAAACCGGAAAACAATACAACTAAAAATGATTTGTATAAATCTCCTGTACTCATTCTTTTCATTTTTTATTCCCCTAATTTTTAATTAATAAAATTATTATATAAATCTCTTAAAGCACTGTTTAGTAATAAGATTGCTTATTTTATGTATCTACGATACATTTACTTTTGATTGTTTACAATCAAAAGTATGAGATTTTCGCAGTCAATTGTACTCAAATCAAAGATTTGAACAATCTTTGCGTCAGACCTACTTTTGTTTACAAGTAAACAAAGTTAGGGCTAGATTCACTACACTCTACTTCGCTATGCTTCGTTCCGTTACGGTCGAAATGACGTATAAGAGAATAATCTTCATTTGATAGATTGACGTAAAAAGTAAATAAACTTCAAATAAATATAAATTAATAAAATTATTCGTCTTTATTTTCCTTCAAATATTTATCTAATGCTTTTGAGAGTTTAAGTAAAACTATTAAGCTCATAATGCCTAATACGACTTTGAATAAAACTCCCAATATAGAAATAAATTGTATCAATTCAATATAATTGTCTTCCATAATGTCCTCCTTAAAATAATTCTCATACATTTAAACTTTAATCTGCTATATATTATTTTATATCTATATAATAACATAAAGTTTAAAATCGTGCAATAGTTTAATTTATTAAATTTAAATAACTTTTATTTAATATTGTAATTTTTTTGTTGCTTATTTCTTGATTTTATATTAAAATATTGTTAATGAAAAGAGTTTTTAAGGAGTTGTTATGATTTATTTAGATAATGCCGCGACTACAAGAGTTCGCGATGAAGTTATAGATATTATGGTAAAATATTTAAGGGAAAATTATGGAAATCCGTCATCGCTTTATGATTTTGGATATTCCGTTTCTAAAGATATAAATTCTTGTAGAGAAGTTATTGCAAAATACATAAATTGCAAGGCTGAAGAGGTATTTTTCAACTCCTGTGCAACGGAGGGAAATAATACTGCAATTTTTGGAGGGGTTTCAACTGCAAAGGGAAAAAATATAGTTTCAACAGAGATAGAACACTCTTCCGTTTTTAATGTCTATAAATTTTTAAAAGAGAAAAAAGAGATTAGATTTTTAAAATTGGATGAATTAGGCTATATTGATATTGAGAGCGTAAAAAATCTCATTGATGAAAATACTGAAATAGTTTCAATAGCCTATGTTCATAGTGAGCTTGGCATTATTCAAGATGTTGAAAGCATTGGAAAAGCTATTAAAGAAAAGAATAAGAAATGTATTTTTCATGTTGACTCCGCACAGGCTTTCGGGAAAGTCAATATTGATGTAAAAAAATCCAAGATTGATATTTTAACTTTGAGTGGGCATAAAATTCATGCTCAAAAGGGAATAGGAGCAATCTATGTAAATAAAAATATAAATTTAAGGCCTTTTGTTTTGGGTGGAGGTCAGGAAAAAGACTTTAGATCAGGAACGGAAAATGTGGCGGGAATAATGGGTTTAAAGGTCGCTACCGAATTTATGTATGAAAATTTGGAAAATAGAAAAAAATATTTGGAAAATTTAAGAGATTTACTGATTTCAGGTATTTCAAAAATTGAAAATCATAAATTTTTAACTAATAAAGACGGAGTTCCGAATATTGTAACAGTCGCTTTTGAAAATATCAGAAGTGAGGTACTTTTACATTTCTTGGAGAGTGAAAAGATTTATATTTCAACAGGCTCTGCTTGTAGTAAGGGTAAAAAGAGCAGAACTTTTGACGGAATAGGTCTTGATAACAAATACAATGACGGAGTTGTAAGGATTTCTCTTTCCGAGTTTAATACAGAAGACGAAATTACAATTTTTATTGAAAAATTAGAAAAGTATGTAAATGAAATTAGAATGATTATGAAAAGAGGAAGATAATGGATTATTTAATTAGCGTCAGCTTTGGAGAGCTGACTTTAAAGGGCGATAATAGAAAAGATTTTGAAAATAGAATTATAAGAAAGATAAAAAAGGCGATAGCAGATTTTGAAGTAGAAGAATTTTACAAGGAACAGGGAAAAGTCTATATAAAGGCTGATAGAGATCTTTTTGATGAAATGATTGAACAAATCAAAAAAGTTTTTGGGATTTTCTATATCTGCGAAGTTTTAAGAACTGAAAAAAAACTTGAAAATATAAGAGAGGCGACAAGAGTTTTAGTAAATGATTTAGGAATAAATGAAGAAAAGACTTTTAAGGTCTTTGTAAATAGAGTTGACAAGAAATTTACTCCAAAATCTCCTGAGCTTTCAAGAGAGCTTGGAGGAGTTGTACTTAAAAATTTCGGAAATCTTTTAAAGGTTGACGTTCATAATCCACAAATGCCAATTTTCGTAGATGTTAAAGAATATGTTTATGTTTATGTAAAGAGATATAAGGGCTTTGGTGGGCTTCCAATAGGCTCAAGTGGAAGAGGACTTTTGCTTCTTTCAGGTGGAATCGACAGTCCCGTTGCTGGTTTTGTCATGGGTAAAAGAGGTATGGAAATTGGAGCAATACATTTTCATTCCTATCCTTTTACAAGTGAAAGAGGAGAGGAAAAAGTTAAAGACCTTGCAAAAATACTTTCAAATTATGTTGGAAAATTTACAATGACAAGCATAAACCTTTTACCTATTCAAAAGGAAATTGCAAGTAAATGCCCTGAAAAAGAAATTACTATTCTAGGCAGAATTTTTATGATGAAAATTGCAGAAAAACTTGCGATTAAACAAAATTATCACGCTTTAATTACAGGAGAAAGTCTTGGACAGGTTGCAAGTCAAACTATTCAAGGAATTACAGTTGTGGATAAATCTACTGAAATTTCAATTTTAAGACCTTTAATTGCAATGGATAAAACTGAAATCATTGACATTGCAAGAATGATTGACACTTATGAAACTAGTATCTTACCTTTTGAGGACTGTTGTACTGTGTTTTTACCAAAACATCCGGTAACAAAGCCGAAGATTGAAGATATAAATAATAGTTTATCTCTTTTAGAAGTCGATAAACTTATTGACGAAGCATTGGCTAATAAGAAAGTGTATGAAATAAATGAACAATAATACAAAAGGATTTTTATATACAATTTTAGGTGCAATTTGTTGGGGATTTTCGGGGTTTTGTAGTGATTATTTATTTTCTGTAAAGAAAATATCTCCCCTTTGGGTTTCTCCCATAAGACTTTTGACTGCATCTATAGTTCTATTTTTTATTTCACTTTTTGTGGTTGGTAAAAAAACTTTTGAGCCACTAAAAGATAAAAAAGATATTTTAAGGCTTGTTAATTTTGGAATATTTGGACTTGTAGGAGCTCAATTTACATATCTTATGGCAATTTCCTATTCAAATGCAGCAACAGCAACAGTTTTACAATATTTAGGAGTATCATATCTAGTTATATATGTATGTATAAGAAATTTAAGATTTCCAACAAAAGTTGAATTTGTATCTTTGTTATTTGCATTAGTCGGGACATTTTTAATTACAACACATGGAAATCTAAATTCTCTTTCAATAAATTCAAAGGCGTTATTTTGGGGATTGCTTGGGGGAATTGGACTTGCAGCCTATAGTTTAACCCCCGTTGAATTACTTAAAAAATTTAATTGCTTTTCAGTTTTAAGTTATTCAATGTTTATTGGGGGAGTTTTTTTGACTTTACTTTTAAAACCTTGGACAATATCTGTTGAATTGGAATTTTTAACAACTCTTGCATTTTTAGGACTTGTTGTAATTGGAACTGTAATCTCATTTTTCCTTTTTATGAGTGGAGTTAATTTGATAGGACCAGTAAATGCTAGTCTTTTAAATACATTTGAGCCGTTATCAGCAATATTTTTTAGCGTAGTTTTGCTTAATTTAAAATTACAATTTATTGATTTTATTGGATTTTTCTTTATAATTTCAACAGTATTTATACTAAAAATAGGAGTTAAGAAGAATATTGGAAAACAGATGAGGTAACACGGCTTTGCTTTTTATTGAAAAGCATTAAAATATAGTTATACATTTATTATGGAGGTATACTATGAAAAAATTACAAAAAATATTGATGCCCTTGCTATTTCTTCAATTTCTATTGGAGCAGTTGCTTGTTCATCTCATAAGGTTACTAATGAAGAGCTTGTTAAAAAGGTTAATGAAGCCACAAAATCAGCAAAAAGTTTAAAATCTAAAAATGTAAGTACAGTAAGTATAGATGTTAATGGTAGGAAAGTAACTACAAATTTTGATTTAGAAACTGAAATGACTAAAGAACCATCAGTTGTAAAAATTAGTAGAAAGTCTGAAACATCAGGACAAACTATTAATGGTAATATGTATATTACTGGAGAGGCTGTTTATTTCCAAAATAGTTATAGTAAAGAGTGGTTGAATATTCAAAATGAAAGTTATAAAAAATCATTTGAGGCTCAAAAACCATCAGCTGATTTTGGAAATATGGTTGAACTTTTGACAGCTTTGGAAAAGAATTTTAAAATAGAACAAAAAGATTCAAACTATGAAGTTACTTACTCAGGAACCGATGATGTAGTTAAAGAACCTTTAAAAAAGATTATAGTTGCTAGTCAACCTAATTCACAAAAAGTGATTCAAAACAATATCGAATTGGAACAATTTGATGCAAAATTCATAATTGATAAGAAGACATTTAACCTAACAGAAGTTAATATAAAAACTAAAATTAAAGCTTCTATTTCAAACCAACCATTAATCATAGAAATAGATTTTAATGTTAAATATTATGATATAAATGAATTAAAAGAAATAACAATTCCAGATGAAGTTAAAAATGCTAGGGAATGGAAGAAAAATTAAAGAAGAACCTCAACCTAGCACGACATATCAGGAGGTTGCCGGAGAGCCTTGTTGTTTCACAACAAAAACTTTAACGCAGATAAATTAGACATTTATCTGCATTTTTCTTTATAAATTTTGGAGGGCTTTACTTTTATTTAAAAATATATTACTATATAATTGTACTTTTATTTAGGAGGTTTAATATGAAAAAGTTACAAAAATTTTTGATGGCTTTAGCAATTTGTTCAATTTCTATAGTAGCAGTAGGTTGTTCATCTAAAGATAACAAGGATAATAAAGATAATACGACTACTACAAGTGAGAATAATACTACAGGCGAAGATTCAAAAAATAAAAATACTGGTAAATTAACAAATGAAGAGCTTGCTAAGAAGTTTGATGAAGCCACAAAGTCAATGAAAAGTTCAAAGGCAAAAGTAAAAAATAATACGTCTATGGATTTGGCAGGTAAAAAGACAAGTACAAATATGGATATGGATGTAACAATGACTTTAGATCCGTTCGTTTTTAAAGTTGGTGGAAAGATGACAACATTGGGACGATCCGTTGATATGGATATGTATATTACAAAAGAAGCTACTTACGTTAAGAATACATTGACTAAAACTTGGCTGAAGATTGCTGATCCAACAATGAAAAGTTCATTTGAATCACAAAAAAATGTTGGAAATCTTGAAGGAATGGTAGAACTTTTTAAGTCTATTGGGGATAAAGCAAAAGTAGAAGAAAAAGATTCAGGTTATGAAATTACTTATTCAGGAACAGATGATGCTGTTAAGGAAGCATTGAAAAAAATCATGAGTTCAAGTCAACCAAAAGCGAAGGGATTGCTTGATGGGATGGAAGTAAGTAAACTTAATATCAGATATGTAATTGATAAAAAGACATTTTTCCCAAAAGAATATGAAATGACAACAACTGTTAAACTAAAGCAAAATGATAAAGAATTATCTTTTGATATGGATTTAAAAGCAAGTTATTCAGAAATTAATGAAGTTAAAGAAATAACAATTCCAGATGAAGTTAAAAATGCTAAGGAATGGAACAAGAATTAAAGAAGAACCTTATTGTTTCACAATAAAATTTTTAATGCAGATAAATTCGACATTTATCTGCATTTTTTTATAAATTTTTTGATACTTTACTTTTGTTTGAAAATATATTACTATATAGTTGTACAACAAATTAGGAGGTTTTTTATATGAAAAAAGTACAAAGAATATTAATGGCTCTTGCTGTTTGTTCGCTTTCTATAGTGGCAGTAGGATGCTCTTCTGATGAAAAGAAAAATACAACAACAGATAATACAAAAGAAAATAGTAAATTATCAAATGAAGAATTATTAAAGAAGGTTAATGAAGCTTCTAAATCAATTAAGAATTCAAAGGCAAAAGTTACAAATAAAACTAGTTTAGATGTACTTGGAAAAAAGACTGAAACTATTTTTAATATGGACATAATAGTAGGTTCTGATCCCACTATTGTTAAAGTTACAGGTAATATGATAGCATTAGGAAGAACTATTAATATAAATACTTATATTACAGAAGACGCTGTCTATGCTTTAGATCCGGAAACTAATGAATGGTTTAATATTAAAGATGAAACAACTAAAAAAGCAATGCAATCACAAAAAAACGCTTCAAATCTAGATGGAATGTTAGAAATGATGAATGCTTTGGATAAGAATTTGACAGTAGAAGAAAAAGATTCAGAATATGAAATTACTTACTCAGGAAATGATGATGCTGTTAAGGAAGCTCTAAAAAAAGCTTTAAGTAATAATCAACAAGATTTAGGTCAAGTATTGGATAATATTAAATTGGATAAACTTGAATTGAAATATAAAGTTGATAAAAAGACATTTATGCCAAAAGAGTATGAAGTGAAAACAACCATAAAATATCCTAATAAAGATAAAGAGACTGTATTTCAAATGGAGCTAAAAGTAGAGTTTTCTGAAATCAATGAAGTTAAAGGATTAACAATACCTGATGAAGTTAAAAATGCAAAAGAATGGAAAAGAAGCAACTAATCATAAAAGCAAAAGCAGATGAATTTTAATTTATCTGCTTTTTTTCTTTAAAAATATTTTTAAGTCTTTACATTTTTAAAAAAATATATTAATATATACTTGAATATTTATTTAAGGGGGATATTATGAAAAAACTCAAAAAAATTCTAATGATGTTGGCAATTTGCTCTCTTTCTGTTGTGGCAGTTAGCTGTTCTTCTGAAGAGAAGAAAAATACTACAAATGAAACAACAGAAAAGAAAGAGGCAACAGAAAAGAAAGAGGTTAAATTATCAAATGAAGAAATTTTTAAGAAAGCTACTGAAGCTACAAAATCTATAAAAAGTTCAAGACAGTTAACTGATTATAAGGAATCTATTTCTTCTGATAGGGATATGATTCTTCAAAGTATAATTATGCAAGTAACAACAAGTGAGAATCCTACTGTTACTAAACTTTTAAGTAATTTGAAGGATGATATAAAAAGTAGAGATTTTAATATGTATTTTACTGAAGATGCTTCATATGCTCAAGATTCAGAAACAAAAAAATGGTATAATGTTAAGGATGCAGGTAGAAAAAAAACATTTGAGACACAAAAAAATTCTGTAAATATTGAGGCAATTATAAAAGTTCTGCAATCAATCGAAAAGAATTTGAAAATAGAAGAAAAAGGTTCAGAATATGAAATTTCTTATTCAGGAGCAGAAGTTAATCTTAAAGATTATTTAAAACAACTTTGTTTTGTCAATGCACCTCTTACTGATAAGCTTTTTGAACTTACAGATTTAGAAAAATGTGATATAGTTTACAGAGCTGATAAGAGTTCATTTATGCCAATAGAATATACAGTTAAGATTAAAATGAAATTTAAAAAAAGTAAAAAAGAGAGTTATTATGTATTTGATTTTAAATCACAATATTATGATATAAACAATGTTGATCCAATTACATTACCTGATGAAGTAAAAAATGCAGAGGAATGGAAAGGGAAATAATTTTATTACTACATATTTAATATTTATTTATGGGGGATATTATGAAAAAATCAAAAAAATATTTAATGGCATTAGCAATTTGCTCACTTTCTGTTGTTGCCATAGGCTGTTCTTCTAATGAAAAGAAAAATACTGCTAATGATACAAGTGAAACAACTGACAAGAAAGAAAACAAATCAAGTAAATCATCAAATGAAGAAATAGTAAAAAAAATTACTGAAGCTACAAAATCAATAAAGAGTTTAAAACAAAAAACTGAATTTAAAACTTCTTTTGATGTAAATGGTAGTAAAAGAGAAACTGCTATGATTGTGGATATAACAACAAGTGATAACCCTACTATTACTAAACTTGCAAGTACACCTATTAACTTCAAGGGGAAAAATAGTATGATGATGTATTTTACTGAAGATAATTTTTATGGCCATGATGCTATAACAAATGAATGGGCTAATATTAAAGATGAATACGGCAAAAAACTTATGCTATCACATAAAGAGGCTTCAAATATTGAATGGTTAATCGAACTTATAAATTCTGTAGAAAAGAATTTGAAAGTCGAAGAAAAAAATTCTGAATATGAAATTTCTTTTTCAGGAGCTGATGATTCTATTATAAATTATTTAAAAAAAGTAATGGTTATATTTATGAATGAAAATTCTATAAATCAATTTCTTAACGATGCGAATGTAGAAAAATTTGAGATTCTTTATAAAGTTGATAAAAAGACATTTATGCCAAAAGAATATACTGTTGAAATTTATACAAAATCTAGTAAAGTCAAAAAAGAAAGGTATTTTGTAGTTTCTGTAAACGGAGAATTTTCTGATATTAATAAAGTTAGCCCGATAAAAATACCTGATGAGGTTAAAAATGCAGAAGAATATACAGGAAATTAAATTTTTAAGCAGATAAACCAATGTTTGTCTGCTTTTTATGTAATATTTAAGTCTTTACTTTTTTAAAAAAATATATTACTATATAGTTAAATATTTATTTATGGGGGATATTATGAAAAAATCAAAAAAAATTTTAATGGCATTAGCAATTTGCTCACTTTCTGTTGTTGCCATAGGCTGTTCTTCTAATGAAAAGAAAAACACTTCAAATGAAACAACAGAAACAACTGAAAAGAAAGAAAATAAAGAAACAAAAGAAGATAAAACTGAAAAATTATCAAATGAAGAAATAGTTAAAAAACTAACTGAAGCTTTTAGTTCAATTAATAGTTCGAAGCAAAAAACTGAATTTAAAAATACTTTTAATTCATTTGGTCGTAAAGCGGAAACAACTTTAATTATGGATGTAATAACAAGTTCTAATCCTACTATTTCTAAAGTTTCAAGTACAATGATTGATTATGAAAGTAAAGATAGTACAACTATGTATTATACAGAAGATAAATTTTATGCTTATGAATCTAGAACAAAAGACTGGTATAATATTAAAGATGAAAAAAGTAAAAAACGAATGTTATTACATAAAGAAGCTTCAAATATTAAAGGAATTATAGATTTTATAAACTCTATAGAAAAGAATTTGAAAATAGAAGAAAAAGATTCGGAATATGAAATTTCTTATTCAGGAGCAGATGATTCTATTAAGGATTATCTAAAAAAAATAATGATTTTATTTTTGAAAGAAAAAACTCAAAATAAGGTTAATAATCTTCTAAATGTAGAAAAAATTGAATTATTTTATAAAATTGACAAAAATACATTTATGCCGAAAGAATATACTGTTGAAATTAATTTAAAAATTGTTAGAAACGGAGAAGAGAATGTTTTTAAAATAAATGTAAAGGGAGAAATTTCTGATATAAATAAAGTTGAACCGATAAAAATACCTGATGAAGTTAAAAATGCTAAAGACTATACGGGTAAATAAAATTTTAAGCAGATAAACTGATGTTTATCTGTTTTTTATTGTGAAATAACAAGGTTTCTAAGCACTACCCGATGTGGTATATTATGGGGTTCTTATCTAAAAAAGTATTAAAGTATTTACTTTTTTTAAAAAATATATTACTATATAATAGTACATTTATTAAGGAGGTTTAATATGAAGAAGGCACAAAAAATTTTAATGGCTCTTGCCTTTTGTTCTCTTTCTGTAGTGGTGGTAGCCTGTTCATCTAAAGATGATAAAAATAAAACTACTACGACAGATAATAAAGATAACTTAAAAAAAGAAGAAGAAAAAGGAACTAAAGTAGATAGTTCAGAGTTTCTTCAAAAATATACAGAAGCTATCAAAACAGTAAAAAGTTCAAAGGCAGTAGTTGAAAAAAAACAGACAGTAAATGGTGAAAATGGAACATCTGTTTCCACTGTAACTATGGATATGGCAATGTCTGATAATCCAACTATTATAAAAATTTATCGTACTAGTTTAAGTTCTGGAAATAAAAAGACAGAGAATGAACAATATATTACAGATAGTACAATTTATAGTCAACATTATAAAACTAAAGAATGGTCAAAAGCTACTTTTGAAGCTCTTAGAAAGCTAAATGATGGAAGAAGAGACCTTGTAAATTATAAAAATGCTTTAGAATTTTTGACAACTGTAAAAGATAATTTGACAGTAATACAAAAAGGTTCGACTTATGAAGTTACTTATTCAGGAAATGATTCTTCTCTTGGAGATTTAATTTCGAAAGTACTAATTTACATTGATAAGAGTGCAGAAAAGTTACTTAAACAAGTAAAACCTACTAATTTTGAATATAAATTTATAGTAGATGCAAAGACATTTTTACCAACAGAATTTTATATTAAGGCTAAATATGATTACTACGAAAAGGGACAAAAAGTTGATGGACTTGGTATGATTGAAGAAATATCAGCAAAGTATTCAGATGTAAATAAGGTTGAAGCTATAACAATTCCTGAAAATGTTCTAAATGCAAAAAATGCAGATCCAAATTTGCCTAGTTTACCTTAGGCAAATTCAAATCCAGAATAATAAATGACAAAAAAGCAGATTATATCTGCTTTTTTTATTGTGAAACAACAAGGTTCCCGGGAACCCACCCGATGCGAAGCATCGTGGAAGGGTGGGGTTCTTATTGTAAAGTATTCTTGCTGAGATTGATATTAAAACTTTACATTTTATTAAATATATATTACAATATAGTTATACATTTATTAAGGAGGTATGTTATGAAAAAAATACAAAAAATATTGATGGCTTTAGCTATCTGTTCAATTTCCATTATATCCGTAGGATGTTCATCTAATGATAAAAATAATGAAAATGGTACTACTAATAATACTAACGAAAATTCAAATGGTAAATTATCAAATAAAGAGCTTATTAAAAAGATAACTGAAGCTTTAAAAACTGTAAAGAGTTCAAAAGCAACCGTTCAAAGTACAGTAAATTTAAATATGGCAGGTCAAAAAGCAGAAGTATCTTCACAAATTGAAATGACATCAACTTATGAACCTTTTGTACTTAAAATCGTAGGAAAGGCTAAATCTTTTGGACTAGAACAAGAAAATAACATGTATATTACAAAAGAGGGTACTTATGTTCAAAATGCAATAACTAAAGAGTGGGTGAAAGCTAATAATGAAGTAGCAAAAAAGCAAACTGAATCACAAAAAGATCCTACAAGTTTTGATACAATGTTAGAAATAATGAATTCTGTTGAAAAAAATCTAACAGTAGAAGAAAAAGATTCATCTTATGAAATTTCTTACTCAGGAAATGACCAAGCTATTAAGGAAATTTTGGAAAAAATTTTATCTAAATCTGGGGTTAATAGACAACAAAGCTTAGCAAAATTCTTTACTAATATTAACCTAGAAAAATTTGAAGCAAAATTTGAAATCGATAAAAAAACACTTTTCCCAAAAAGCTATTCTATGAAAGTAAGTATGAAAGCTGGCGAAAATGAAAAGCAAATGAGTTTGGATATGGATTCAAAAACAGAATTTTCAGAAATCAATCAAATTAAAGAGATAGTTTTACCTGATGAAGTTAAAAACGCAAAAGAATGGAAAGGTAATAACTAAAAAGTAAAAACTAAAATGCAGACATTAAAGCTTGTCTGCATTTTTTATTGCGAAGCAACAAGGTTCCCGGGCACCCAGCCGATGCGAAGCATCGAGGAAGGGTGGGGTTCTTATTATAAAATAACAAGGCTATCGTATATCAAATAAAAATACTGCCCCCAAATTTAGAAAAATGATTTAGGAGATTTTGTATAAATCAATTATATTTTAAAAGTATTGATAAAAGAAAAAATATATGTTACTATGAAAATGATAATATATATCTTTATAGTTATCAAATGTTTTTGTGAGAGGTAAGAATTATGAATTATAAAAATTATCATAGATACAAAAATGGAGACAGCATTATAAAGTAATGGATATTCTTATTATTTAAATAGATAATTAAAGGAGAAAAAATGATAAAAACAAGAAAAAACATAGTTATTTTAGCTTTTAGTTTAGTGATTATTTCTGGATTGTTTCTATTTTGGAAATTACAAAAAAAAGATAAAATATCAAATCAAAATGCAAATGGGGCAAAAATAACACAAGAGCAAAGAAATAAACTTGTCTTTGGAGTTGTAAAGACTACTAATTTCACAAAAAAAACTACTATATTGGGTTATGATAAAGATTTGAATTTGATTGCAGATGTAGATTTTCCCTTTAAAAATGTAGGACATTTTGCTAATCATACTACCTTTAATAAAGAATCATATTTTGGACAGGTAATTGGGCATGAATATAATCATGAGGGAAAAGAAATTTTAGAAGTTAATTTAAAAGACTTTTCGTATAAAACTTATGAAGTTGAACGAGCCGGTCTTTATACTATTGCAGAAAATAAGAAAAATGTTTTTGGAACTACAAACTCAAATGGAGTTTCATATATTACGGCAACAAGTAAGGATGAAGGAAAGAAAAAAACGATAGAGCTAAAAGCTGAGTATATTTCTGCGAGTTTTGCAAATGAAAAACATTTATTTGTAATTTCCTCTAAAGATGATCTTACTAAAGAAAGTAAAATAGGAGAAACTTTTTTGTATATCTACAATAATGAATTAGAACTTGTAAAAAAAATTGAACTTGAACAATATGAATATTTTAGGATAAGTAAGATAGAAAATAAATATTATTTTGCTAATTCTGAGAATTCTGAAAATAAAAATTTTATGTATGTTTTTGATGAAAATACATTTGATTTGAAAAAAATTGATTTGCAAACTAAAAATGTTGTAGATGTTACAATTTCAGGAGATTATTATATTTTAGGAAGTGCTAATTCTGAATCTCCACATAAAGGAGGAATTACTTTTAAAAATATAAAGACGGGAGAGGAGATATTTCATAAATTAGAGCCTGGAGCAGATAGAATGTTTAAAGTTGATAATTATCTTTATGTTCTTCATGAATATGAGAATAAAAATCCTACTATAGCAAAGTATGAAATAAATGGAACAGAAATAAAAAAAATCAAAGAGGTGCCGTTAAAGATTGATGATGTACCTAATGATAATCAATTTGTAACAGGAATGTTTCTGTTTGACAAGTAAATTTTATAATTAATCTTTAATAAAAAATGCAGACATAAGTTTGCATTTTTTATTGTGAAATAATTTTTTTAATATTGTGATTTCCACAGTCAATTGTATTCAAATCTTTGATTTGAATAATTTTTCCGTCAGAAATACTTTATATTTACATTTTATACTAAATGTATTACAATTTAACTATATATATTTTGGAGGTTTATATGAAAATAATAAAAAAAATTCTACTAATTTTTTCAATTTGCTTATTTTTTACAGTAGCCGTTGGCTGTTCATCTAAGGTTGACAATACTAAAAATGAAGAATTAGTTAAGAAAGTAATAAAAGCCACAAAATCAGTAAAAAGTGCAAATGCAAAAATTGAAACTAAACAAAATTTTATAAATTCAGATCAAAATATGAACTCAACAATAACTCTTGAAACTTCGATGACCACTGATCCATCCATTGTAAAAGTAAGTCGTAATACACAAAGAAATGGGCAGAAGTTTGAGAGTATGTTGTACATTACAGATGACACTGTTTATATAGAAGATGTTAAGAATACAAGTTGGAAGAGGGCTACAAATGAAAAGCTTAGAGAAGGATACAATCTTAAACGAAAACTTACAAACTTTGAAATGGTAACTGAATTTTTAACTGTTATTCAAAATAAGATAAAAATAGAAGAAAAAAATTCAAATTATGAAGTAACTTATTCAGGAAGTGAAACTTCTGTTAATAAAATCTTTACAAAAATTCTGAATTCTGTCCAAACAGGTACAGAGGAATTAAGAAAGCAGTTGCTTATAGAAAATCTTGAAGTAAAATATATAATTGATAAAAAGACCTTTTTACCAATAGAATGTGAAATAAAAGCTAAATTTGCATATTTTAAAGATGGGCAAAGAGTTATTTCCGTTTCTTTAGATGAAGAATTTACAGCAAAATATTTTGACATAAACGAAGTTAAAGAAATAACAATACCTGAAGAAGCAAAAAATGGAAAACTAATTGAATCTGAAGTATCGTATAATAAGAACCCCACCTTTCCACGATGCTTTGCATCGGGAGGGTACCCGGGAACCTTGTTGCTTCGCAATAAATAAAAAATTATCGAAAAGGAGTTAAAATCTGATGTATATTCTGGAAGGTATTGCAAAAGCAATAGGATTAGTCGTTTTAATATCAATTTTAATGTTCTTTGCAAAGAAACCAACAAAAGAAAATAAATTTGAAGCAAAAAAATACATAAAATGGATTATTTTAATAGAAATTATCTTGATTTTTTATGTAATACTAATACGATTATATTTTGGATACAGCTTTCTTTCTTACACTTTTGTTATTGGAATAATCATATCAGCAACTACAGCTTATAGACTTATGGTTTATATTAGAGAAAAGGCTTGGATATGGTTTTTTAAAAAATATGGAGATTATAGTAAAGGAAAAGCTCCATTATACTACTTTAAATATCATCTTTACAGTCTCTTTTTTGGAGAAAAAAGAGGTCATTACCTTCTTTTTGGATTTGTTGAGATAATACTTATACTATTTCCAATGGTAATACTTTCTAACTTACTAGCTTTTCTAATTTCAAATTTGATTTTAGGAAATGGCTGGAGTATTGTTATATAAACAAGCAAAGTTGTGGCTAGATTAACTTCACTCAACTTCGCTTAATTTCGAAAGAAATGACATATAGACATAAAACTTTAATTAAATGTTTGACGTAAATATTAAAAAACTCTAAAAATTATTATAAATTGTATAAGAAGCAAAAAGCTCATTTAATATAACTTCGCAAATCTAAAATAGTATTATGTTGATAAATTTAACATCTTAGTTAATTCAAAAGATGTAAAATAAAAAATGAAACCGTAGTAAAAATTAGTGCTACAATACTCATCATTACACAACCTTTTAAAAATCCAATAAAGTGAAATTTGTAATTTTTATTTCCATTATAGTTCTCAGTTTTTGGTAGCACAAAATATTTGAATGATAAAAGACAAATAAATAGCCAATCAATAATTACTAAATCAACTATATTCCAAGTCATACAGATAATCCATAAGTGAATAAATATTTTTCTAAAAGATAATTCTTGTCCTCTATATTCCAATATTGCAAATACAATTAGTAATCCAAAAATTATGACAAAGCTAGTAGCTGCAAATATGATTCCTAGTTTTTTGTGTTTTTTTGATGGTTTTTGTATATTTGCAATTTCTCTTACATCTTTTGGGTAATCATGTTCAATAGTAAAAGGGAATACTCTAACAGATATAGATACCATAATTACCCAAATAATTGACCAAATAATTGACTCTACAAATATTATTTTTATATCCAATAATACTTACCTCCTATTATCTTGATTATACCATTTTTTTTTATTATTTTATAGATTTAACTGACGCATTATATATTGTTTTTGTAGTAATATTTCTATGAAAATACTAATTATTTGACTTCCTTATTTCATTTTATACAAACTAAAAAGCGACTAAGAGGGAAATCTTAATCGCTTATAATAATATAATTGTTTGGTAGCAACATTTTATATTATATTTTCTATTTTATATTTTAATAAAAAAAGACAAAAAGTCTTATTTTATTTCTTGTTTTTGGAAAATTAAAATACTTAAAGCTGAACAAACTATAATCCAAACAAACATTGCAATTATAAATGTTGTGGTATTTGCTGCAGATGCAGCACCGTCAGTGATTGATACTATATAACCAGGAAATACTTTTGATATATTTAGTTTGTCTTTAAAAATTAAAATTTGAAGTAACTTAACAATTATTGCTAAAAGTATATTTACACCTATTGAAACCGCAATAGCAATTCCTGAACCTCTCACTATAAAAGTAATTAGTGTATAGAGTGAAGCAAGGGCAAATAGAGAAAGACATGCGATAGCTGATAATTTAAATAATTCACTAAACTCTTTAGATGAGATTGAAGTTTTTGTTAATAAGGTAATTGCAATTAAACCCGAAAGCACTAAAACAGCTGTAAAAGTTATAGCTAAAACAAAATTCCAAATTAACTTTGAAAGTACTATTTCATATCTCTTAATTCCTTTAGATGCAATGTTTTTGATGGTTCCTGTTTTAAAATCATTTCCAACAAATATACATATCATTATTGCAAAGAGAAAATCTAAACTGGAAGGATTTGTTATAGTTCTAACTCTTTTAAAAGGTAGACTTCTTCCACTAACTGTTGAGAGTGCGAATATTGCAAAAAAAACTAAAATCATAGTAATCAATAAGCAAACCCACCAAAATTTTGATTTTTGCAATTTAAATCCATCATATTTAAAAACTCTATTCATGTTTACCTCCTATAAGTTCCATAAAGTAATCTTCTAAATCAACATTTTTAAAGCCATAAGAAGTTGGAATTACTCCCTTTGCAGTTATTTGTTTTAGAATATCATCTGAATTTTCTTCCTTGGAGATTGTAAATTTACATTTTTCGCTATCCAATGAGTAATTTACATTACTTTCTTTTAAGAATTCTTCTGTAGTTTGAACATCATCTTCTTTAACTCTTATTTCAAAGCCATCTTCTGTTTTTTCATCAAGCTCTTTAGCAGTAAATTCTTTAATAAGTCTACCTTTGTCTATAACGCCATATCTTGTAGCCAATTTATGAAGTTCTCCTAAAATATGGCTTGAAACTAAAACAGTAATACTCTTTTCTTTATTTAATTTTAAAATTAAATTTCTAATATCTCTAATTCCTTCTGGATCTAGTCCATTTGTAGGTTCATCAAGTACTAAAAATTCAGGATTTCCTACAAGTGCAAGAGCTATTGAAAGTCTTTGCTTCATACCAAGAGAAAAATTCTTAGCTTTTTTCTTACCTGTAGATTCAAGTCCAACAACCCTAAGCAAATCGTCAATTTCGGAATCGCTAAGTTTAACTCCTACAGCTTTAGACTGTGCAATTATATTATCTTTAGCAGTCATCTTAGGAAATAATGCGGGATTTTCTATAATACAACCCGTTTTATCTCTTCCCTCACTTAGATTGCTTGAACCAAAAAGTTCGATATCTCCACTTTGTCTTTCGCAAAGGCCTAGTAAAATTCTGATTAATGTAGTCTTACCAGCACCGTTTCTTCCAATAAATCCGTAGATATCTCCACGTTGGATACACATATCGACATTATCTACGGCTCTTGTTTGGCCAAAAGTTTTAGTAAGACCTTTTATTTTTAAAATATCGTCCATAAAAACCTCCTTATAAAGTTCCTGACTTTATTTTAACACAAAACAGTCTCAATATCAATATTATTTATTTATTAAATGCTGTACTTCTACTATCTTCTAAAAGTTTTGAACTCATTCTAGTATAGGAATTTCTCAACTAAGACTCAAGCTGTAAATATAATATTTATAATCAAAATTTATAATCAAATTTGTGAAAAGTGGTAAATTTACTGTATGAAAAATATGTTTGTTTGTTGATTTTATTTGTAATAAATGTTAGAATTAAAATTACAAAATAGGTCAAGGAGGTTTAAATGAAAAATAGAGATATTGATTTGAAAAAGTTACTAATTTTTTCTGATTTATTAAGTGAAGAGATTGATACTTTTAAAGACGAATTAAATATAATGAAATATAAAAAGAATACATTTTTATTTAAACCTGGAGATAAGGCTAATACCATGTATATTATAGCAAGTGGTAAAATAAAAGTATTTACCATAAGTAGCTCCGGAATAGAACAAATGCTTTATATATATCAAAAGGATGATTTTATCGGCGGACTTAATCTTATAAAAAATACTGCCTATATATACTATGGACAAGCCATCGAAGATACTTTTGTAATCTCTCTTTCTAAAGAAAGCTTTGACAAAATTATAAATAAATATCCAAAAGTTACAATAAAGATTTTGGAAGAATCCTTTTTGAGAATTCGTCATGCAGAAGATTTAGTAACAAGACTTATAGAAAACAGTGCAGATGTAAAAGTTGCATCACTTCTTTTGAGTTTAGCCAGAAATTTCGGAGTGAAAAAAACAGACGGAATTTTGTTGGAATTAAATATAAGTCGTGAAAATATGGGCTCATTCGCAGGACTTACAAGAGAAACCGTAACTCGTAAACTTGCAGAACTAAATGCAAAAGGAATAATAGAACTGATTGAAACAAAAAAGATACTAATAAAAGATGTAGATTATTTAAAAAAGATTATAGGATGATAAATCAATAAGAAGTCTTATATAAATTGACATAGGTATATTTTTATGATACCATTAAGAGGAGTAATTTAAAAAGGGGGATATTCATGAGAATTAGTAAGTTAACAAAAAGATTTTTTACATTTTTATTAACTCTAGCTGTTTCTGCGAGCATAGTTACTACAAATGTTAAAGCCGAAGGATTTTCAGCTCAAGAATTAACTAAAACAACATCTTTTACTGTTGGAAATAAAGCTGAAGATGTTAATATTGAAAATTCAATCAAAGTAAATAAGGCTAATTTAAACAAAGATGAAAGAGGAGTTTATATTGATTGGGAAATTGTTTCAAATGTTAATTCAGAAGGAGGGGGAATTTATGCACCTCTTATTTCACCAAAGGGATGGAATAATCATAATTGGCATTCAATTTTACTTCCAAATTCTTTAAAAGATCCTGAAAATTTAAAGATAAATGGAGAAAAGCCAAAAGGACCGACAACTGCTTTTTCATATGATATTAATTGGGAAAATGCTTATAAATTTAGAAAACAAGGTGAAAAAGATTTTGATAATGATATTGAAAGGTTCTTCACAAAAGGTTCAGGTTCTAGGTCAGGAGAATTGAATACATTAGCTAAAGATTCAAGATATATGATTTATGCAACTAACTTAGTGGGTAGAACAAAAGGTAAACCTGTTAAATGGACTTTTAGGACTTATATAGAAGAAAGTTTTTTAAAAGATGTTCAAAAAAATTCTGTAAAATTGGCTATTTCTTATGCAGAAAAAGCTGGAGGAGAACGTACAAGAGTTAAAGTTGTTGAAGTAAAAATTAAGAATGTTATTGATTTCAATAAAAATACTACAAAATTTGGAGATAAAGAACAACAACATGAAAAAATCAGTGTTCTTGCAGGACAATCAATAGCTAATTCAACTGAAACAAATGCTAAAATTCCAGATAAGAGTTTGAAAAATTATAATTTTGAAGGTTGGAATACAAATGCTGATGGCTCAGGTACTAAGTTTACAAAAGATACTAAAATAACAAAGGATATGGAAGTATTTGGAAAGTGGAAACCTCTTGATGTTTTTGAAATAGAAGATGGACAAGTTATTCCTAAAACTCATGCAAAAGTAACTTTTAAACTTGGAGAAGGTGTAAAAAAAGCAAAAGTTAAAACTTATGCTGTTAAGAAGGGAACAGTTTTAGATCAAAAATATTTCCCAAATGTTGAACTTGAAGAAGGATATAAGGATTTGAAATGGGCGCCGAAAAAAAATACTGTGATTGAAAGAGATACTGTATTTGTTGCAAGTGCTACTAAAAAGGAATCAAATTCAAATGATAAAAATGGAAGATTAAAACCGGGAATGGATAAAGAGAAAGGAAAAGCAAAATTACCAAAGACTGCAATAGCTAATAATTCATTATTAATGGCATTACTTAGCTTAGTTGGTTTAGGCTTAACAAAAAAGAGAAAATAGTTAATTTAAAAAGCAAGTTTTAATCTTGCTTTTTTTATTGCAAAAAATGTTCACATCACAATACCTTGAATAGAAAGTCTCCCAACATGTCATTTCGACTGTAGCGTTAGCGGAGTGAATCTAGACCTACTATTATTTGTTTACAAATAATAGTAAGTTCTGTAAAGGACTTAAAAAAACACACCTATAACGGTTATTTTTATAAACATCGTTCGTTTATTTTAGAAATAATTTAACCTTAGTAATTGACTTATTTCTCTTTAGATGTTAAAATTTATTTGACTGAAATAGGTCAAATAAATTTTAGGGAGTATTTTATGAAAAAATTTTTAAGAGTATTTTTAGTTTTAACTATGATTCTTGGATTTACTGCATGTTCTTCAAAACCTGCAGATAAGAAAGAAACTAAAGTAGAAAAGACAGAAAAGAAAAAACTATATGTTTATTGTGCAGCCTCAATGACTGAAACAATGGAACAAATCAAAAAAGTATATGAAGAAAAACATAAGAATATAGAATTAGTTTATACTTTTGATTCTTCAGGAACTTTAAAGAAACAAATTGAACAAGGAGCTGAAGTAGATATTTTCATTTCTGCTGCTCAAAAACAAATGAATGCTTTGGATAAGACAAAGACTCCGGAAGCTAATGTAGTTATTGACGAATCAACTAGATTTAATCTTTTAGAAAATAAGGTTGTTCTTGCTGTTGCAAAGGGAAATTCTTTAGGACTTAAGGATTTTACAGATTTAACAAAGGCAGAAATTTCTAAAATAGCACTTGGTAATTCTGATGTTCCTGTTGGACAATATTCAGAAGAACTTTTGAAAAACTTAAAAATCTGGGATGAAATTCAAAAGAAAGTTACTTTAGGAAGCAATGTTAAAGAGGTTACAACTTGGATTAAAGAAGGAGTTGCAAACTGTGGTATAATCTATGCAACTGATGCTTATTCAGCAGGACTTGAAGTTGTTGCAACTGCAAAAGAAGGAATGATTAAGACTCCTGTTTTATATCCAGCCGCAGTTATGAAAAATTCTAAAAATTCAAAAGAAGCTAAAGAATTTTTAGAATTCTTAAAAGGCGACGAATGTAAAGCAATTTTTGAAAAAGTTGGCTTTACAATGGCAAAATAATATAAAAAATAGTAGTATGAAAGGGAAGTGTTTATGGATCTTTATCCTCTTTTAAATTCGCTGAGAATTGCATTAATTTCATCTGTGATAACTTTTTTTATCGGGATATTCTTAGCATATTATATTTCAAAACTTAATAGATTTGTAAGGGGAATTTTGGATGTTATTCTAACACTTCCTTTAGTACTACCACCTACAGTTATCGGCTTTTTCATTTTGAGATTATTATCTCCAAAGAGTGCAATCGGAAGTTTTTTCTTTGAAAAATTTTCAATAAGACTTGTTATGAATTGGTATTCTGCAATCTTTGCAACTGTAGTCGTAACTTTTCCACTAATGTATAGAATAGCCAGAAGTTCTTTTCAAAATTTCGATATGAATTTAAAATATGTTGCTCAAACACTTGGAAAGAGCAATACTTGGATTTTTTGGAGAATAACTTTACCTAATTGCAAACAGGGAATTTTGGCGGGACTTGTTTTAAGTTTTGCAAGAGCCTTGGGCGAATACGGAGCTACAAGTATGGTTTCAGGTTACACTCCAAAAGATACGGCAACAATTTCAACAACCGTTTATCAGCTTTGGAGAACGGGAAATGATGCTTTGGCTTATAGATGGGTGCTTGTAAATATTGTAATTTCGTTTACAGTTCTTATCATTATAAATATGTTGGAAAAGAAAGCAGTTAAAGATTAAATAAAAATTGGAGTAATTTATGATTTATGTTGATATTGAAAAAAATTTTGGAAAATTTAATTTAAGGACAAAATTTGAATTTAACAATGAAATAATGGGACTTTTAGGGGCTTCAGGAAGCGGAAAAAGTCTTACTTTAAAATGTATTGCAGGAATTGAAAAACCCGATAAAGGAAGAATTATATTAAATGGTAGAGTTCTATTTGACTCTGAAAAAAAGATAAATATTTCTCCAAAGGATAGAAAAATAGGTTATTTATTTCAAGATTATGCCCTTTTTCCTAATATGAATGTCTATGAAAATATTAAAGTGGGTATAAGAGAAGGAGAAAATTTTGATAAATTAATTATGGAAAAACTTGAAGAAATGAGGATTTCTCATTTAAGAGATAAAAAAATATATGAAATTTCCGGTGGAGAGAAACAGAGAGTTGCCCTTGCGAGATTACTCATAAACAAGCCGGAAATTATCCTTTTAGATGAACCTTTTTCCGCCTTGGACGACTATTTAAAATGGAAAATAGAACTAGAAGTTGGGGAAGTTTTAAGAAAATACAAAACTCCTACAATTTTAGTTTCACATAGTAGAGAAGAAGTCTATAGACTTTGTAAGGAAATTTGTGTAATGTCTAAAGGTAAAAGTGAAGAGCTTATGAAAAAGAAAGAGCTTTTTAAAAACCCAAAAACTTTTTCATCCTGCCTTATTTCAGGCTGTAAAAACTTTTCTGAAATTGAAAAAATTTCAGATACAAAACTCTTTGCAAAAGATTGGGATGTTGAGCTTGAAACTTCAGATAAAATTTTAGAAACTCATAAAGTTTTAGGAATCCGTTCGCATTTTATTGAATTTGAAAAATCAGAAGAAAATTCATTTGAAGTTGAAGTTGATAAAGTTATTGAAGATGTCTTTACCTATATTATATTAGTTCGTAAAAAAGGTGCAATAAAATCCATAAGAGTTGAAGTAACAAAGGATATTTGGGAAAAGGTAGAAGGACAAGAACATCTTTTTATCACATTAAGAAAGGAAGATTTAATTTTGTTGGAGGAGGAAAATAATTAATATATCGAGATAGGAGATTATATGAAAGATAGATTTGGAAGAAATATCACCTACCTTAGAATTTCAGTTACTGATTTATGTAATCTAAGATGCAAATACTGTATGCCTGAAAGCGGGGTTGAAAGTCTTTGTCATAGTGATATTCTATCCATTGAAGAAATTGTTGAGATAGTTAAAATCGCATCAAAAAATGGAATAAAAAAAATTAGGTTGACAGGCGGGGAACCTTTGGTTCGTCGCGGTTTTATTAATTTGTGTAAAGAAATTTCTAAGATTGATGAAATTGAAGATATTGCAATAACAACAAATGGAGTTCATCTAAAAGAGATGGCAGATGAACTTTTTGAAAATAAAGTTAGAAGAATAAATTTCAGTCTTGACACTTTGGTAAAAGAAAAGTACAATGATATAACAAGAAGAAATGATTTTGATAAGACTATGGAGAGTCTTTTTTATGCAATAAAAAAAGGCTTTAAGGTCAAAATAAATGTAGTTCTAATCGGTGGCTTTAATGATGATGAAATAGAAGACTTTGTAAATTTAGCAAATAAATATGATTTGGAAGTTCGTTTTATCGAGCTTATGCAAATTGGAGAAACTGCAAATTGGAGTAAGGATAAATTTATTTCAAACAAAGTTGTTTTGGAAAAAGTTCCAGAACTGGAGTTTGACGGAGTTTCGGGAGTTGCGAAAATTTATAAAATAAAAGGACAAAAAGGTAGAATCGGACTTATAAGCCCGATAAGTTGCTCATTCTGTGAAGATTGCAATCGTATAAGATTAACAAGCGACGGGAAATTAAAACCTTGCCTACATTCAAGTGATGAAATAAATCTTAAAGGATTGAGTGGAGAAGAACTTGAAGAAGTTTTCAAGAGAGGAATTTATGAAAAACCTGAAAAACATCATCTTGAAGACGGAAAAAGTGAAAGTGCAAGAGATATGAATAAAATTGGAGGTTAAAATGGAAGAAAAAGTTTTAACTCATATTAATGATCAAGGCCGAGCAAAAATGGTCGATGTTGGAGAAAAAGAAAAAACTAAAAGAATTGCCAAGGCTTTTGCAAAAGTTAAATTAAATGAAGAAACTTTTAATATAGTTGTAAGCGGAAAAACAAAAAAAGGTGATGTTCTAGCCGTTTCTCAAATTGCAGGAATTATGGGAGCAAAAAAAACTTCCAATATAATTCCAATGTGCCACCCGATAAATTTAGTAGGCGTTGATATTGAATTTAATATGGACTATGAAAACTTTGAAATAGAAATAATTGCCACAACTAAATGTGTTGGAGAAACAGGAGTTGAAATGGAAGCACTGTCAGCAGTTTCAATAGCTGCTCTAACGATATATGATATGTGTAAAGCTGTTCAAAGGGACATTGAAATAACAGAAATAAAATTATTAGAAAAATCCGGCGGAAAAAGTGGAGATTTTGTAAGGGGAAAGTAATGAAAGTTTTAGCAGTAAGTATAAGTGAAAGAAAGGGAATTAAAAAACATCCCGTAGAGTACATAGAATTAATTGAAGATTACGGAATAGACGGCGACGCTCATGCTGGAAAATGGCATAGACAAGTAAGTTTGCTTGGGGTTGAAAGTATGGAAGCGATGAAAGAAAAACTTCCAGAACTTTCAGCGGGGGATTTTGCAGAAAACATCTTAACTGAAGGAATTGTCCTTTATAAATTGCCAATCGGAACAATCTTAAAAGTTGGAGAATGTACTCTTGAAGTTACACAAATAGGAAAAGAATGTCATCTAGGCTGTGAAATCAGACATATTGTTGGCGACTGTGTAATGCCAAGAGAGGGAATTTTCACTAAAGTAATAAAAGGCGGAAAGATAAAAGCAGAAGATAAAATTGAAATCGTAAAAAAATAGATTATATTTAAGACATTTAGACTTTGATGTGAACCCCTAAATCCGGACAAAGGATTTGGGGTTTTTTGTATGAAATTTTATAAGAATTTGAGAAAGTAATTTCACAAATTTTTTTAATTAGTTTAAAATTTCACAAAAAATTCTTTGATTAACTTTCTACAATCTGTAAAATTATTCAAAATTGCTTTTTCTTATGACATCTTAAATTAATATAAATTGTGTAACAATTAATGTAGTATATTACAAGAGTTAAGCAATATAAAATTGTAATTGATAGGTAAAAACGACAAAATTTTTTAAATAAATTTCAAAAAAAAGTATAATTATACATTTTTGAAATCAGCTATTATTAGGGACAATAAACTTTAAAAATGTTTTCAAGGTACTTGATTATTCATTTTAAATATTGTATAATTATAATTGAATTTATAACATAAATACAATTATTAATAAAAATTGATTTAACTTTAAGTTGATTTTTGTCTTATAAGGAATTATTTTATAAAATTTTTTTATTCCTTTTTTATTTTAGTTTTTTGAATAGAGAACAAAATGTATTTATGCTTTTATAGAGAATAATACCAAAACACAAAGTTAGGGGGAGAGAATCTATGGATCAAAAAGAATTACTTTTGGAAATTAAAGATCTACACACAAGTTTTAGAATCCGTGATGATTATTTTGACGCTGTAGATGGCGTTGATATGAAATTATTCTCTGATGAAATACTAGCTATAGTAGGAGAAAGTGGTTGTGGCAAATCGACTTTGGCTACTACTATTATGGGGTTACATAATCCAAACTTCACTCGTTCAACAGGAGAGATTTTGTTTGAAGGAAAAAATTTAGTAGGTTTGTCAGAAAAAGAATTTAATGAAATTAGAGGAGAAGGCATTGGAATGATTTTCCAAGATCCACTTTCAGCTTTAAATCCTTTACAAAGAATAGGAAAACAAATTGAGGAAGGTTTGATTTATCATACAAAAATGAATTCTGAAGAGAGAAAAGCTAGAGTTCTAGAATTGATTGAACAAGTAGGTATTCCTAATCCTCCTCGTGTTGCAAGACAATATCCACATGAATTATCAGGTGGTATGAGACAAAGAGTTATCATTGCGATTGCTCTTGCTTGTAAACCAAAGATTATTATAGCAGATGAACCAACAACTGCACTTGACGTAACAATTCAAGCACAAATCTTAGACCTTTTAGTTCAAATTCAAAAGGAAATTAATGCAGGAATTATTTTGATTACTCATGATTTAGGAGTTGTTGCTCAACTTGCAGATAGAGTTTGTGTAATGTATGCAGGACAAATTGTTGAAGAAGCACCTGTTTTAGAGTTATTTACAAATCCAAAGCATCCTTATACTAGGAGTTTGTTGAACAGTATTCCACAAATGGACGCGGATGATGAAGATTTGTACGTTATAAAAGGTATGGTTCCTTCACTTAAAAACTTACCAAGGCAAGGTTGTAGATTTAAAGCTAGAATTCCTTGGATAAGTGATGAAGAACATGAAGAAAATCCTACAATGCATGAGGTTGAACCTGGACATTTAGTAAGATGTACTTGCTATAAGAATTTTCATTTTGATGAAAAGGAGGGTAATTAATGAGCTTTTTAGAAATTAAAGACCTAAAGGTTCACTATCCGATAAGAGGTGGTTTTTTCAATAAGATAGTTGATTATGTTTATGCTGTTGACGGCGTAGATATAGTTATCGAAAAGGGAAAGACTTACGGACTTATCGGAGAAAGCGGTAGCGGTAAGAGTACTATCGGAAAAGCTATAATCGGTCTTGAAAAAATTACAAGTGGACAAGTTATTTTTGATGGAAAGACGCTTACTAAGAAAATGGTAAGAAAAGATAAAGAATTTACAAGAGATGTTCAAATGATTTTCCAAGATAATATGGCAAGTTTAGACCCTAAGAAAAGAGTTATAGACATCATTGCAGAACCTTTAAGAAACTTCGAAAAAATGACTGTAACAGAAGAAAGAAAAAGAGTTTTAGAACTTTTAGATATAGTTGGTATGCCGGAAGATGCACTTTATAAGTATTCATTCGAATTTTCCGGTGGTCAAAGACAAAGAATCGGAGTTGCCAGAGCTATAAGTTTAAATCCTAGACTTATCATAGCTGATGAACCTGTTTCAGCGCTTGACCTTTCAGTTCAAGCACAAGTTTTGAACTTTATGAAAAAAATTCAAAAAGATATGGGATTGTCTTACCTTTTCATTTCTCACGACCTTGGGGTTGTAAAACATATGTGTGATTACATAAACATTATGTACAGAGGAAGACTTGTAGAAAGAGGAACAAAGGAAGATATTTATAAAGATCCACAACATATCTATACTAAGAGATTGATTGCAGCTATTCCGGAAACAGATCCAAGATTAAAAGAACAATTAATCGCAAATAGACTGAGAGTAGAAGAAGAGTATAGAGAATTAGAAAAAGAATACTATGATGAAAAAGGTAAAGTATTTGATTTGATTAAACTTTCAGATACTCACTATGTAGCAAAAAAGGAGGTAAAATAATATGTGGAAAACCGTGTTAAGAAGATTTCTTCTAATGATACCTCAATTAATAATATTAAGTATTTTAGTTTTTATTTTGGCTAAGATGATGCCGGGGGATCCATTCTCTGGACAAATTACGCCAACAACTGATCCTAATCAAATAGAAGCTTTAAGAAGAAAATTTGGATTTTATGATCCTTGGTACAAACAATATTGGAGATGGATTACAAATATATTCCGTGGAGATTTTGGGACAAGTTATGGATATAAGATGCCGGTAGCTACACTTTTAGCACAGAGAGTTGGAAATACATTCTGGTTGTCATTACTTTGTGTAACATTTTTATATGCAATAGCATTACCACTTGGTATTTTCTCAGGTAGATATAGTGGAGGTAAATTTGATAAAGCTGTTACATTGTATAATTTCGTAACTTATGCAATTCCAGGTTTTATTTTCTACTTGCTTATGATTTTATTATTCGCTTATACATTGCGATTGTTCCCTGCATCAGGTTCTGTTGATCCGGGTGTTACAGGCTTTGCCTATGTTATAAGTAGATTAAGACATATGGTACTACCTGCAATGTGTTTTGCTATAATTGCTACAACAACGACAGTTCAATTCTTAAGAAATGAAATTATAGATGCTAAGAGTTCAGACTATGTAAGAACTGCAAGAAGTAAGGGAGTACCTATTGATAAAGTTTATACACATCATATCTTTAGAAATTCTCTTTTGCCAATAGCTGCATTCTTTGGGTTTACTTTAACAGGACTTATCTCAGGTTCAATATTTATGGAAACAATCTTTAGTTATCCTGGAATGGGAAAATTGTTCTTTGAAGCTATAGGATCAAGAGATTATTCAGTATTGACAGCATTGATTATGATTTTTGGATTTATGACTCTGCTTGGAAGTTTGTTATCAGACATCATTATGAGTCTAGTTGATCCAAGAATAAGAATAGAGTAATAGGGGGAGTGATAAAATGAGTAAGAAAAAAGAAATGGAAAAAGATGCTTCCCTACATAACCAAGAAATTACACCGAGTGCTTTCAAAGTAGTGGTTAGGGAATTTAAAAAAGATAAATTAGCAACATTTTCACTTGCAGTATTGACAATAATAATATTGACAGTGTTTATAGGTAGTTTATTCTTCGATGTAAAAGAAGTAATGAAAGTAAATCTTATGGACTCATTCCTAAGACCTGGGGAAGAAGGATATCTTTTAGGAACTGACCAAGCGGGTCGTTCTCTTTTAGGTCAACTTTTCCTTGGAACAAGAAATTCAATCCTTATTGGTGCCTCAGTAACATTTTTAACAACAACAATAGGAATAATTGTAGGTTTGATTATTGGATTTTACGGTGGTATAGTAGATAACATCATTATGAGAATTATAGACTTTATTCAAGTATTACCGATTCTTATGCTTATTATCGTATTCGTAACATTGGTTCCTTCATATAATATGGTTACATTTGTGTTTATAATGAGTGTATTCTATTGGGTGAGTATTGCGAGACTTGTAAGATCAAAGGCTCTTTCAGAAGGAAGACGTGATTATATAAGTGCATCTAAGACAATGGGAACACCTTCATGGAAGATAATGTTTGGAGGAATACTACCAAACATTAGCTCAATTCTTATTATTGATGCAATTTTAGGTTTAGCTGGAAATATGGGAATAGAAATAGGACTTACATTCCTTGGTTTTGGGTTACCACCAGGAGTGCCATCACTTGGAACACTAATCAACAAGGCATTAGATCCTATAATTTTAAGAGATAGAATGTATATTTGGTTCCCTGCCTCAATGTTGGTACTTGTACTAATGCTTTCAATTAACTATGCAGGACAAGCATTAAGAAGAGCATCAGATGCAAAACAAAGATTAGGTTAGAAATAGTATAATATAAAAAATTAAGCGTAGATTTTTTCTACGCTTTTTTGTTGAAATTTAACTATTTACTTTATGTAATTAAAAGATGGGTGCAAAAGCACTCATCTTTTTTAGGAAAGTTAAAATACATTATAAACAGCAATTGAAATTGTATTTGTAAAATTTGGGAGGATTAAAAAGGAACAAAGTCAATGCTGTAGTATGTAACGTGTGGTAGCGAAGAAAAGGAAAACTTATGGGAGGAGTTTATTATCTTTAAACACTACCACACACTCTATATATACCGTAAAAATGATATTTAAAACATAGAAAAAATCTTTTTAAACATTTTTAATTGTAAAATTAGAACTGTACTAGAATAAAATATAAAAAATGAAAATTGAGTAATTCAATTTTCTATGCAATTATTATAGATTTTTGAAGTTTATTTATTGATATGAGAAAATTATTTGTTTTTAACTTTTAGTTATTAAATAATTAGATACAATGACTCTGGAGATTTTCTAAAGCCTGTTAAGAATGAAACTTCCGTATTTAATATATTTTCGATACATTCCCACAAAAAAACTCCACTTTCGTAGAGCTTTCTAATTCTTATTTTTTACTGTCTTTATATAAATCTGGTAGGCATCTATAAGTTACATTGTCTTCTTCATCTAATATAGTATTTTCATCTACAACAACTAATTTATATTTAAAATCTTTGGCTACAATGTATTTTTTGCCATCTCTCTCTTCGATTTTTACACCGGAATATTCTTTTGGAATACTTTTTTCATATTGCTCCCTTTTTTCTTCCAGTTTTGCAGAATCTGTATTTGGTGTAATTGGACTTGGACCTTGAAAATTTAATTTTGGAGATTTAGAACTCTCCTTTGTTATTACTAATTGTCCTCCTTTATCTCCATCATAAACTTTGTTTTCTAATTTTTTTAGCATACCTGAAGATGCACAAGAACATAACATAATTGATACAACCAATATGCTGATAATTTTTTTAAACTTAGCCATAGAATCCTCCATTGTAAAATAACTATTAAATACCATTTACTTCATCATAAAACCGAAGTTAAACATTAATGCTTTTACATTTTTATTTTATCATATATTTTCGCTTTAGTCAAGCAATTGCATAAAAATATTTTTATAATATATATGTAATATTCGTCGTTTAATTGACTTTTTTTTGTGTATTTAGTATAATATTTGAATAGTATTGTAGATTTTTAAGGAGAGATATTATGGATGAAAAAGAGATATTTTTAACTGCTGAGGGTTTAAAAAAATTAGAATTAGAATTAGAAGAGTTAAAAACTGTTAAAAGACAAGAAATAGCAGAGAAAATAAAGGTTGCAAGAGATTTTGGAGATCTTTCTGAGAACTCCGAATATGATGAAGCTAAAAATGAACAAGCTCAGATAGAAGAAAAAATTGTTAAACTTGATAATATGATTGCGAATGCAAAGATAATAGATGAAGTTGAGCTAGATACAAAAACTGTTAATGTAGGAGCTACTGTTACTTTAGTTCAAGTTGAAAGTAAGAAAAAGGTTGAATATACAATCGTAGGCTCTGCTGAAAGTAATCCGCTTGAAGGCAAAATTTCAAATGAATCACCTATTGGTAAAGCTATTTTAGGAAAGAAAAAGGGAAATAAAGTTCAAGTACAATTACCGAACGGAAATGTTGTAGAATACAAAATACAAAATATAAAGATAAATTAAGGGGTGATATTGTGGAAGAACAAAATTTAAATGAAATGCTCTTAGTAAGAAGACAAAAATTACAAGAGTTAGTTGATGCAGGAAAAGACCCACATGAAATTGAGAAATTTGAAGGTACTATTTATTCAAAAGAGATAAAAGATAATTACGAAAATTATGAAGGGAAAGTTGTAAGACTTGCTGGTCGTATTAGAACTAAAAGAGGACATGGTAAAGTTTGTTTTATGGACTTGCAAGATTTTTCTGGAAAGATTCAACTTTTTAATAAACTTGATGTTTTAGGCGAAAGTTATGAAGAAGTTAAAACTTTGGATATTGGAGATATTGTAGGGGTTGAAGGTGAAGTTTTCACAACTCATGCAGGAGAAATTTCAATAAGAAGTTCAAAGGTTGTTTTACTTACAAAATCTTTACAACTTTTACCGGAAAAGTTTCACGGCTTAAAAGATGTTGATTTAAGATATAGACAAAGATATGTGGATTTGATTGTAAATCCTGAAATTAAAGATGTTTTTGTTATGAGAAGTAAAATTATTTCTTCTATCAGAAAATATCTTGACAGTAGAGGATTTTTGGAAGTTGAAACTCCGATTTTAAATACAATTGCTGGTGGAGCGAATGCAAGACCCTTTATAACTCATCACAATACTTTAGATATTGATATGTATCTTAGAATTGCAAATGAATTATATTTAAAGAGATTGATTGTAGGTGGTTTCGATAAAGTTTATGAAATGGGAAGAATGTTCAGAAATGAAGGTATGGATAAACTTCACAATCCTGAATATACTGCGATTGAATTATATCAAGCCTATGTTGACTATGAAGAAATGATGACACTTTGTGAAGAAATGGTTTATACTGTTTGTATGGAAGTTGTTGGAAAGTCTGAAGTTGAGTTACAAGGTAAAGTTATTGACTTTAAACCACCTTGGAGAAGAATTTCAATGGTTGACGCTGTAAAAGAATATGCAGGAGTTGATTTTGAAACAATTTTAACAGATGAAGAAGCAAGAAAGCTTGCTATTGAAAAGAAAATAGAAGTTACTGAACATACTACAAGAGGAGAAGTTATTTCTCTATTCTTTGAAGAATTTTGCGAAGAATATATGGTTCAACCTACTTTTGTTACTAAGCACCCTGTGGAAATCAGTCCACTTGCTAAGAGAGACCCTAAGGACAAGAGATATACTCAAAGATTTGAAGCTTTTGTAAATTGTGGAGAAATTGCAAATGCTTTTAGTGAATTAAATGATGCAATAGATCAAAAACAAAGATTTTTAAAACAAGTTGAAGCCAGAGAAAATGGTGATGACGAAGCTCAAATGATGGATTATGATTTTATCAATGCACTTGAGATAGGTCTTCCACCAACTGGTGGTATGGGAATAGGAATTGACAGACTTATTATGTACTTGACAAATCAAGATACTATAAGAGATGTACTACTTTTTCCAACAATGAAACCTATGGTTGAAAAGGATAGTGAATAGGAGTTCATTATGAAAAAAAGAAATTTAGTTGCAATTTGTTTGGTTTGTCTTTCTTTTGTTGGTTGTAATAGCTTCCATACAGGAAAAGTTGTTATAGACAATAAAAAGAAAGAAAATAAAGTTGAAAATGTTGAATATATTGTTGTTGATGAAGAAGATAAAGAATCTTTAATTAAGAATATTAAAGAAGGTAAAGGTGCTGTTATTGATAAGAAGAAAAATTCTAATTCTGAAAAAGATAATAACAGTAATAAAAACAATAAAAACAACAACAGTGGTGGTAGTGATAGATAGGACAGTGATTATATGAGAATAGAATTTTCTCCCCCGGATATTACCCAATTAGAGATTGATGAAGTTGTAGATGCTTTAAAATCAGGTTGGATAACAACAGGCCCAAAGACTAAAAGACTAGAACAAGAGCTTTCTGCTTTTACTAATACAGATAAGACAGTTTGTTTAAATTCTGCAACTGCTGCAATGGAACTTACTTTACGATTGCTTGGAGTGGGAGCAGGAGATGAAGTTATAACTTGTGCATATACTTATACTGCATCAGCAAGTGTTATTCATCATGTTGGAGCAAAAATTGTCTTAGTTGATTGTAATAAAGAAGATAAGTTTATGGACTTAAAAGCTTTAGAAAATGCTATTACAGAAAAGACAAAGGTAATTATTCCAGTCGATTTGGCAGGGAAACCTTGTAAATATGATGAAATTTTTGAAGTTGTAGAAAAAAAGAAATCTTTATTTAGACCAAATAATAAATTACAAGAAAAAATCGGTAGAGTTATTGTTATGGCTGATGGAGCTCATTCACTTGGAGCTGAATATAAGGGAAAACCAAGTGGAAGCATTGCTGATTTTACTTGTTTTTCTTTCCATGCAGTTAAAAACTTTACTGTTGCTGAGGGTGGATCAGTTACTTGGAATAGAAATTTAGGTTTAAACGATGATGAAATTTATAGAGAATTTCAACTTTTATCTTTACATGGACAATCAAAAGACGCACTTTCAAAGATGAAACTAGGTTCTTGGGAGTATGACATTGTTGCTCCTAATTACAAATGTAATTTAACTGATATCGCTTCAGGAATTGGTTTAGCTCAATTAAAGAGATATCCAAATCTTTTGAAAAGACGTTTTGAAATCGTAGAAAGATATAATAAAGGATTTGAAGGAACAAGAGTAAAGCCTTTTATTCACTTCGAGGAAGATAAAAAATCTTGTTGTCATCTTTATATTGTAAATATTGAGGGTGCAAGTGAAGAAGAGAGAAATGAAATAATTGTAAAAATGGCTGAAAGAGGAATTGCTACAAATGTTCACTATAAGCCATTGCCTATGTTTACTGCTTATAAGAATTTAGGCTTTGATATCAAAGATTATCCAAATGCTTTTAATAATTATAAGTCAGAAATTACTTTGCCACTTCATACTTTATTAACAGATGAGCAAGTTGATTATATAATTGAAAATTTAAAGGCATTGGTGTAATTATGAAGATAAAAAAAGTCGTGATTCCAACAGCTGGACTCGCAACTAGAATGTTTCCTGCAACAAAGGGTGTTCCAAAGGCGATGTTGCCGATTTTTGACAAACCGACTTTGCAATATGTAATTGAAGAAGTTGTAGAGGCAGGAATTGATGAGGTAATTCTCATTGTAAATGAAGATTATTTTACAATTGACAAACATTTTAACTCTGAAATTGATCCAAGAGTTAAAAATTCAAACAATGTTTCAAAAAGCGATATTGACGCTTTGGAAAATATTTTAAAATGTAAGATAAGTTTTATAATTCAAAAAGAACAAAAGGGATTGGGTCATGCGATTCTTTGTGCAAAAGAAGCTGTAGATGGCGAAGATTTTTGCGTTGTTTTGGGGGATGTTATAATTGACTGTAAAGACAGTTCATGTACAAAAGAGCTTGTCGATATTTATAACAGATATGGAAAAACAGTAGTGGGAGTTGAAACTGTGCCTGATGAAAAAAGGCATAATTACGGCATTTTGGAAGGAAAAGAAATCGAAAAAAATGTTTTTGATTCAACAAGACTTATAGAAAAACCGAATATTGATGAAACGAATTCAAATTTAGCAATGGTCGGAAGATATATTGTTAAAAATGAAATTTTTGAAATTCTTGAAAATCAAAAAGCGGGAAAAAATGGAGAAATACAATTTACAGACTCCTTAAATGAATTGACTTTAAAAGGAGATTTATTAGGCTATAAATTTGACGGTAAAACTTATGACGTCGGAAATAAACTTGGAGTTTTAATTGCAAGTATAGAATATGGTTTGAAAGATAAAACAAATCAAAATTCTATAAAAGAATACTTAAAAAAACTAGTTTCTTCAGATTTTAAAATGGGAGAATAATAATGATAAGAAAAATATTTTTAATAATATTGGATATTATAATTATAAATCTTTGTTACTATTTGGGTTTTCTATTAAAGTTTGATTGGAAAATTCCTGCACATTATTGGTATATGTATAGCAAATGGATAATTCCTATAGTTTTAATTAAAATTGTAGTTTTTGCCCTTTTTGGCTTATATAGAATAATGTGGAGATATGCAGATTTTAAAGAGTTGTTTAGAATTTTTATGGCAATAGTTGTCGCGAATGTTCTAACTGGAATCCTTTTAATAACAAGGAATGTAGGATTTCCAAGAAGTGTTATGGCACTTGTTTTCGTAATTGATATGTTTTTTGTTACAGGTACGAGATATCTTTCAAAGGCTAGAAAAAATTTAGTTTTTTCAATTCCTGTTGAAAAACTTAAAAGAGTTTTAATCATAGGGGCTGGAGACGCAGGTGTTTTAGTACTTAATGAACTTAGAAAACATAAGGAATTGGGATACAAGGTTGTTGCTTTTATCGACGATGATAAAAACAAGGTAGGAACAGAAATTTTAGGAATTCCCGTTCTTGGAGGAAAAGAAAAAATTATTTCAGCTATTAGTGAATTTAGAATAGATGAAGTTATTTTGGCAATGCCTTCAGCTAACAGAGAAATTCAACAAGACATTTCAGATATTTGCTCAAAATTATCTATGAAGATAAAAATAATTCCTGGAATGTATGAATTAATTGATGATCAAAAATTAAATATAAGAGATTTAAGAGATGTTGAAATTGGAGACTTGCTTGGACGTGATGAAGTTAAATTAGATCAGGAAGTACTAAATGATTTCTTGAAAAATAAAACTGTCTTGGTAACAGGTGGGGGCGGTTCAATCGGTTCTGAGCTTTGTAGACAAATAGCAAAATTTAGTCCAAAAAAATTGATAATTTTAGACATCTATGAAAATAATGCCTATGAAATTCAAATGGAACTTGTAAGACATTATAAAGATTTAGATTTGGTTGTAGAAATTGAATCAATAAGAGATGCTGAAAGAATGGATATAATATTTGGAAAATATAAACCTGATGTAGTATTTCACGCAGCAGCTCATAAACATGTTCCACTTATGGAAAACAGCTCAACTTCTGCAATTAAAAACAATGTTTTCGGAACATTAAATGTTATAAGAGCCTGTGATAAACACGAAGTTTCAAAATTTGTTTTGATTTCAACAGATAAGGCTGTAAATCCAACATCTGTAATGGGAACTACAAAGAGAATTTGCGAAATGTTAGTTCAAACGTATAATGAAAAATCTAAAACAGAATTTGTCGCTGTTAGATTTGGAAATGTTTTGGGTTCAAACGGATCTGTAATTCCGCTTTTCATAAATCAAATAAAAGAGGGTGGACCTGTTACAGTTACTCACGAAGATATAATAAGATACTTTATGACAATCCCTGAAGCTTGCCAACTTGTATTACAAGCGGGGGCAATTGCTAAAGGGGGAGAAATCTTTATACTTGATATGGGTGAGCCTGTTAAAATTCTTGACTTGGCAAAGAACCTTATTAGACTTTCAGGCTTTGAACCTTATAAAGACATAGACATTAAAATTACAGGACTTAGACCTGGAGAAAAACTTTATGAAGAATTACTATTAAATATGGAAAATTCAGTTGCAACTGACTACGAAAAAATATTTATAGAAAAACCGATAGTTCACAATGTAGAAGCTCTAAAAGATGGACTTGAAAGACTTGATAAAGTTAAAAATACTCTAGATAAAAAAGAAATTACAGACATCTTAAAAGATATGGTTCCGACATTTAAACCGGACTTGTTGAATAAGTAGAAATATTCCACTAATTTGTAGTCAAACTGAGAAGAAATTTATTAATTTCTTCTCTTTTTTGTATCTTTATTTATATATTAATGATATAATAAATGTATGTTAGTTTCAAAACTTAATTTAACTAATATGTTTACATAGTAAGTTGAAAAGGATTTTTAGTTTATGATAGATAGGGGGATATTGAAGTGGAATATAAAATTCATTTTGAAGATATAGCCAATGTTCAAAGAGAACTCTCCAATTCCATAGCAATTTGGAACAATTCAATAAATAATCTTTTAAAAGCAATTAAAAATTTTTCTGAGGATTCCTCTCTTAAGGGAGAGACAATGGATAGCATTAAAGTATATCTATATGAAGTTCATGGAACTTTGTTAGTTTCGATGCAAAATTTAATTCAGGATTATGCTTATTCTTACTTGTTATATAAAGATGGATACTATAATATAGATAGTGATTCTAAAGCAAAGCTCTCTGAACAAACTTTCGTAAACTTAAGGAATGAATTGTCCTATTCTAGAAGTAATTTTGCAAATCAGATAGATTTACTAGTAGCAACAAAAAATAAAGTTTCTGACTTAATAAGTTACAGTGGAAATAGCCATGATACTATGATTTCTAACTATAATTTTTTAATTAGTGGGTTAGACACTCTTAATAGCAGAATAGTTTCATATGAGAAATTGCATCAATCGCAAGATTTAAAACTTTTCAAGGAGTTATTGGTATCTACAAGAAATTTCATGGAAAACTATAGCAATAAAGCTCGTGATATAAGCACCTACCAATCAGGAGACTTAGCTAAAATAGACTTTGCAAAAGACTTGGCTGTTGCTTTAGATAATTCTAATAGATATCTTTCCAATAGGAAAAATATAATAGAAGAGGCAGACAAAAGAGATAAAGTTAGATGGGAACAAATTTTTGCAAAAGAGAGAAGAAATAAAGGTATAAAAAACTTAATTGTTGGAGGACTTACACTTTTAGTTGGAACAGCAGCAATAGTAGCAACAGGAGGATCAGCAATACCATTAGTAGTTTTTGCTGGGAAAATATGTGGAACAGGAACAGTAGCATATTCAGTATCTAATATGACAGAAGCTGGTCAGGATGTAATTTATGGTTCTTTAGGAGATAACAAAACAGGTGCTATTAATCCTATAAGAGATACTGTATTTTTAGGAAATGATAAATTATACCATGGATTAGGACAGATTTTTACAAAAGGTTCATCAATACTTATACCAATAGGGAAAACAAATAGTATTGTTAAAGGAGGTTTTCAATTTTTAGCAGGAAGTGCAGGAGCATGGGTAGGAGGAAAGGTTGGCTATTATGGACTGAAACAACTTGGATTTTCAGAAGAAAATGCAAGAATTGGACAGGTTTTATTTTCTATATATGCAGGATACAAAGCTTCACAAATTGCTGGCAGGTTTACTTTGAATAGTAAAGCTATTGAAAAACCAATAGAAGTAAAAGAAAACATTACTGATAATCCGAATGTAGCGAAAGGGAATATTCCTGAAAAGCCGGTAGAATTGAGTGATAACATTGTAGAAAAACCTATAGAAGTAAAAGATTTTAATAGCTGGGAAAAATTTAAATTAGATAATCCTGGAAAAGTTACAAAGTTTATATCTGATAATAAGCCAAAAAATGCCCCAATACCAAAAAATTGGTTTGAAAAGGGAGGAAGTTTAAAAATTGAAAAATTTAAAGATGGATCTCAGATATGGAAATATACTGATGCTAGTGGCAAGATTAAAGTGTATAAAAGTTTTACAGTAGACAATTCATTTTTAAAACTTAATACAACTGTAGAGAAAGTAAAATTAAGAGCAAGAATATGGCTAGAAGATAAATTTAAAAGAGGAAAAGAAATTGATAATATGAAAGAGAATAATAACTTAGGACCTAATTTTCCTGTTATTGATAGACTAGAAAATAGAACAATAACCAGTATAAAAAGTAGAGATTTATCCGCAAAATCTTATCTAAATGGGAAAAGATTGGAATATACCATTAAAAGTGATATTAAGAAGTTAATTGATTTTAAAGAAGTAATTAGAAGCGATTTTTCAATTACTCCTGAAAAGTATTCATATAAATGTTTAGAGATGTATGTTCCAAATGTAACTCTTAATGAAATTCAAATAAATTGTATTAATAACGCAATTGAATATGCGAATAAGAACAATATAATATTAAAAATAATAGTTGGAGGAAAATAAAAATGATAGCAAAGGCATGTGTATCAGTATATTTGGGTGATAATATATTAATAATCCCTTATATATCAGATGAAAGTGGTTTATGGATAGCTCAATATCAAGATAAAATTTATTCACATTCTATACTTAATACAGAATTTGGAAATGAGATATTAACTAAATTAGAATATTCAGAAAATCCAAAAGGTAAAAATTCTAAAAAACATTTTTGGACAATAACAGGAATTAAATCTTATTCTACATTTGGTAAAAAATATAAATTGATACATATTTCAAAATATGAAGATAGAGTTAAGTTTGTAGTTTGGTATTTTAATGGCAAATTTTATGAATCAAGTAAAAATCCCGAAGAAACTGTAGAGTTATTTTTACCAATCAATCCGGAAGTTTTAGGAGAAACTGTACGTAATTTAGCATTAAATTCTAAGGATATAGATTTTGAAAATAATTTTAAGAATGGTGGATTTGAAACTGCAGATGATTCAAAAGTTAGTTATAAACTTTTATCGGACGAATATATAGATATAGAAGATGGACATACAGACGCTTATCAAATATATATTCATGAAGACTATGAAAACAACTATATAGGATTTATGATAGATACTGCATATGAAAGTTTTTCAAGTGAAGATATAAAAAAAACATGGATAAGATGGCATGGGGATTTAAAATCTTTTAAGTATAAAGAGATTAACAACAAAGAATACTATGTAGAAGTTTCTGGAAAAAATAAAAAGATAGAAAAATATTCATACTTATATAAAGATGGAGAAGAAGTTTTAGAGCTTACATTTGAAATTGACTTAGTAAATACTCCATTAGATTTGCAAGAAAAAATAAAGAAAGATTTTAAGAAATTTGTTAAGTCAGTTAAAGTAGTTAATAAATAACAATAATAATGAAGTTTTTACATTCGCAAAATTAGTTTGTGATAAAATTGTTCTGAAAAAACAAATGTAAAGGCATATATTTTGAAATAATAAATTTAGTTACTGAACCATTAATTTCTTTTTTTGTGCAGACAAATTTTATACTTTGTCTATACCTTGACTCCATCAAATTGGTGGAGTTTTTTTGTGAAACTTTTAAAAAAGTATTGACTTTATATTTTTATTATTGTATAATAGTCAAAGAAAAATTGACGGAGGTAAATTTTATGACAAGTACAGTTAAAATGTCGGTTTTTAATATTGGTAAAAATTGTTTGATTGACTTTTCTGTTTTTGTTCTTAAATTTTCTCTTTTTAATAATTTTGGTAATTTAGCCGGTAATCCATTTTTTATAAAATGTATTTCCGGTTTTTGTTTTAAAAAGACAAAGTTTCCTAATATTCAAGTTGTAAAAGGCTTTTTAAAGGAGCTTTGTTTCCAATTTTATTCAATTTTTATCTTTAATAATTTTAAATTTTAGGAAATAACTTTTAGTTATTTCCTTTTTTTGTGATTATGACAAAATGACTTAATAGGAGGGATTGTATGAAAGAATTTAGAAATTTAGTTAGTAGTGAGGACTTTTCTTGTGAAGAGTTGCTTGAACTTATGGAGTTAGGAGTAGAGATTTATAATAATCCTGAAAAATTTTCAGAAAAATGTAGGGGAAAAGTTTTAGCTTCATTATTTTTTGAACCATCAACAAGAACAAGATTGAGTTTTGAAGCGGCTATGCTTAGACTTGGTGGAAGTTGTATAACTGTTCCGGATCCTAAAGTTTCATCAGCAACTAAGGGAGAAAGCCTACAAGATACAATAAAAACAGTGGGTTGTTATTCAGATATTATAGCTATGCGTCATCCTCATGAGGGTTCTGCAGAGCTTGCAAAAGAAGTAACCCTTGTTCCTTTTATTAATGCAGGAGATGGAGGACATCAACATCCAACTCAAACTCTTACAGATTTACTTACAATTTCTCAATATAAAAAAAGTTTGGAAAATATGACTATCGGTCTTTGTGGGGACTTAAAATTCGGAAGAACTGTTCATTCACTTGTTAAGACACTTTCAAAGTTTAAGGGAAATAAATTCATCTTTATTTCACCGGTTGAGCTCGTTATTCCAGAATATATCAAGATGTATCTAAATGATCATAATGTAGAGTTTATTGAAGTTAGAACAATTGAAGAAGTTATGGATAAACTTGATATTCTATATATGACAAGAGTTCAAAGGGAAAGATTTTTCAATGAGGCTGATTATGTAAGACTTAAAGATACTTACATTTTAGATAATAAGAAGATGAAAACAGCAAAGGATGATATGATAATTCTTCATCCATTGCCAAGAGTAAATGAAATTGCGACAGAAGTCGATTCAGACCCTAGAGCAAAGTATTTTAATCAAGTTAAATTCGGTATGATAATCAGAATGGCATTAATCTTAAAATTATTGGAGGTAAAATAATGTTAAATATAAATAGTATTTCAAACGGAATTGTAATAGACCATATTAAACCGGGTCTTGGATATGAAATTTTTAAACTTTTAGAATTGGATAAGGCCGACTACACAGTGGCACTTATAATGAATGCCGATTCTAAAAAATACGGCAAAAAAGATATGATAAAGATTGAAAATGTTATGGATGTTGACCTTGCGATTTTAGGTTTAATCGACAAAGATTTGACTGTAAATATCATAGAAAACGAAAAAATCAAGGAAAAACTTTCAATGATTTTACCGAAAAAGGTAGAGGGTTTTATAAAATGTAAAAATCCACGTTGCATAACTTGCCACGAAAATGTTCAAAATAAATTTATATTAGTTAATAGAGAAAAGGGAATTTATAGATGTAATTACTGTGATAATTTGTATTCTTGTGGAGGACATAGTGAAAAAAATAATTAAAAATGCAACCCTAGTGGATAAAGATATAAATAAAGTTGGGGAGATAAAGATTGAAGACGGAAAGATTGTAGAAATTGGTGAAAATTTAAGTTTTGATGATAGTTTTGAAATTATAGATGCGAAGGGAAAGACTGTTATGCCTGCATTTGTAGATTTACATGTGCATTTTAGAGATCCGGGTTTTACTTATAAGGAAGATTTAAGAACAGGTTCGCTTGCAGCTTTAAGAGGTGGATATACAACTGTAAATACAATGGCAAATACAAAACCGATTTGCAGTGATTTAGAAACTTATAATGATATAATGAAGAGAGCAAAGGAATTGGATTTAGTCGATATTAATCAAATAGTTGCAGTTACTGAAAATTTTGACGGAAAAAATTTGGTTGACTATTCTAAATTTGAAAATGCAAAATTTTTATCCGATGACGGTAAGGGTGTGCTTTCCGAAACTACAATGTATAGAGCGATTTTAGAGGCGAAAAAATACGATAAAATTATAATGATACATGCAGAAAGTGAACTTTCTACAATTGATTATAGAATAGCGGAAGACCTTATGACTTTAAGAGATGTTTATCTTGCAAAGAGATTGGATGGAAGAATTCATCTTTGCCACGTCAGTACAATCGACTCTTTGGAAGCTGTAAGACGTGGGAAAAAAGAGGGAGTAAAGGTTACTTGTGAAGTAACTCCACATCATATTGCACTTTGGGATAATTCCTACAGAGTAAATCCGCCGATAAGAGAAAAGGCAGATGTTGAGGCTTTAATAGATGGAATTTTGGACGGAACTGTTGATGCGATTGCAACAGATCATGCACCACATACCGCAGAGGATAAGGCGAATGGAAGTCCGGGACTTGTTGGACTTGAAACTGCCTTTGCGATTTGTAATACAAAATTAGTTAAAGAGAAAAATATCGACATAAGAACTTTGTCAAAAGTAATGTCCTATGGTGGAGCTAATTTAATGGGAATAAAAAAAGGTCTTTTAAAAGAGGGATATTTTGCAGATTTGGTTATAGTTGATACTGATAAAAAAATTGTTGTAGATTCAAGTAAATTTGCATCAAAAGCAAAAAATACACCTTTTGATAAAATGGAACTTTACGGAGAAGTGCTTATGACAATTAAAGCAGGAGAAATTAAATATAAAGGAGAATTTTAATGATAGTAGATAGATTATATGAAGCAGTAAAAGAAAAAGGATTTGTTTGTGTTGGACTTGACAGCCATTTAGATTATATTCCAAATTATATTAAAGAAAAACACGAAAAAATTTCAGACATAATTTTTGAATATAATAAGACAATAATTGATGCGACAAGTGATATTGTAGCAATCTATAAACCACAAATAGCATATTATGAAGCTAACGGACTTGAAGGCCTTATTGCTTATCAAAGAACTTTAAGATATCTTAAAGAAAAGGGACTTTTAAGCATTGGAGATGTTAAAAGAGGAGATATTGCAAGTACTGCAAAGGAATATGCAAAGGCACATTTTAAAGGAGAGTTTGAAGCGGACTTTATAACTCTTAATCCATATATGGGAATGGACAGTATCACACCTTATTTAGATTATTTGAAAACAGGAGAAAAGGGAGTTTTCGTATTGCTTAGAACTTCAAATGAGGGAGCGAAGGATATTGAATGTCTTGACTACAACGGAGAGGCTCTTTACTTCAAAGTTGGAGATGAACTTAAAAAATTTGCTGATGAATTGACTTCTGAATGTGGATATTCTCCTTTGGGATTTGTCGTAGGGGCAACTCATAGCGAAGAAGCTAAAAAAATAAGAGAAAGATATAAAAATATTTTCTTCTTATTACCGGGATATGGAGCACAGGGTGCAAAAGCAGAAGACATCAGAACTTACTTGAATGACTTTAACGGTGGAGTTGTAAACTCTTCAAGAGGAATTATAAAATACTATCAAAAATTTGAAGACGGCGAAGAAAGATTTGCTCATTATACTAGAGAAGCAGTTTTGAATATGAGGAAGGATATTTATGGAGAATAAATCATACGAAAAAGTTGAAATAATTTTAAATGAAAAAATTTCCGAAGGCATTTACAAAATGGATGTCAAGGGGGAATTTAAAGCTAAAGTTGGTCAATTTTATATGGTTAAATGCTTTGAGGACGGGACTATGCTTCCCCGTCCGATAAGCATCTGCGATATGGAGGACAATAAATTAACTTTTCTTTATGCAGTTGTGGGAAAAGGAACAAAGATTATGTCTGAAAAGAAAGCAGGAGACAACATAGAAATTTTAGGACCACTTGGTAACGGATTTCCGATTGATGAATGTAAGGGTAAAAAAGTCGCACTTGTTGCAGGGGGAATTGGAATTGCACCAATGCTATATCTTGCAAAGAAATTGGAAGCTGATGTCGATTTATATGCAGGCTTTAGAGATGAAATATATTTTACTGAAGAGTTTAAGGATTTTACAAAAAATACATATATCGCAACAAATACAGGAAGTGTAGGACATAAGGGATTCATAACTGAGATAATAAAAGATGATTATGATGTAATTTATTGTTGTGGTCCAAATCCTATGATGAATTCAGTAAAAAATTTAGGATTTGACATACCTGTCTATGTTTCTTTAGAGAGTAGAATGGGTTGTGGAATTGGGGCTTGTCTAGCTTGTAGTTGTAAAACTAAAAATGGAATGAAAAGAATTTGTAAGGAAGGGCCTGTATTTGAAGTTAAGGAGGTGAATTTTTAATGTTGGAAGTAGATATTTGTGGAGTTAAATTTAAAAACCCCGTTATCGGAGCGTCAGGAACTTTCGGTTTCGGTAGAGAATATGCTGAATATATCGACTTAAATAGACTTGGCGGTATTTCTACAAAGGGACTTACTTTTGCAGGTAAAGACGGAAATACGGGAATTAGAATTTACGAAACACCTGCAGGGATAATGAACAGTATCGGACTTCAAAATCCGTCAGTACCGACTTTCATTGAAGAAGATTTACCTTTTATGGAAAGTTTTGATACACAGATTTTAGCAAACATTGGAGGTTCACAATTAGAGGATTATTTAAAATCCATTGAACTTATCAATAAGACAAATATAAAAATAATTGAATTAAATATATCCTGCCCGAATGTAAAATCAGGCGGAATGGCTTTTGGAATAAAATGTGATATTGCAGAGGGGATCGTAAGAAAAGTTAGAGAAAATACGGATAAAGTCCTTATGGTAAAATTATCTCCAAATGCTGAAAATATAAAAGAAATGGCAAAAACTTGTGTTGAAGCGGGAGCGGATTGTCTTTCACTTGTAAATACATTTAATGCTTTGGCGATAGATATTTATAATAGAAAAGCAGTTTTCGACAATGTAACGGCAGGACTTTCAGGAGCTTGTATAAAACCTATTGCTTTAAGAATGGTAAGAGATGTCGCTTCAGTTGTAGATGTTCCAATTATTGGAATGGGCGGAATAATGAATTGGCAAGATGCAATTGAGTTTATTATGGCAGGATCAACCGCAATTCAAGTTGGAACGGCAAACTTTATCAATCCGAGAGTAATGATTGAGATAATTGAAGGAATGGAAAGATTCTGTAAAGAACAAAATATAAAAAATTTAGAAGAAATTAGAGGAATTATTTAGGAGGGAATTATGGAACAAAGAGTATTGGAATTATTAAAAGAAAGTGAAGCGTTATTAGAAGGACATTTCTTATTATCATCAGGAAAACATAGCGACAAATATGTTCAATGTGCAAAACTTTTGATGTATCCAGAAAAAGCTGAAGAAGTTTGTAAGGTAATTAAGAAAAAACTTGAAGATGCAAATGTAAAAGTTGATGCAGTAGTTGGACCTGCAATGGGTGGAATTGTAATTGCTTACGAATTGGGAAGAGCCTTGGGAGTAAGAGCAATGTTCACAGAAAGAGAAAATGAAATGATGACTCTAAGAAGAGGCTTTTTCATAAATGAGGGAGAAAATGTGCTTGTAGTTGAAGACGTTGTTACAACGGGGAAATCTTCATTAGAAACAATAAAAGTTCTAAAAGAACATGGTGCAAATGTAGTTGGAATCGCTTCAATTGTTGATAGAACAAATGGAAAATCAAATATCGGATATCAACTTTTCCCTGCAATTTCCTTAAATGTTCAAGCATTTGACAAGGAGGATTGTCCACTTTGTAGAGAAGGAAAAATTGAACTAGTAAAACCGGGAAGCAGAAAAAAATTCTAAGCTAAAAATAAACTCTTGTAAAAAAGAGTATGTTTTTTGAAAATTTCGTAGATGTGATTTTTTCGATATTTAATCGCGATTACTTTTATAATTTTAAGCTATGATGAGTTATAATTATATTTAACACATATTGACTATAAATTGCAAAAGTGCTATGATAATTATAACTATTAGAAATTGTTTCATCCGTTTTTTGTAGTTTATTTAAGTTAAGTTATTAGTTTTGTTATTTCTAATAACTAAAAAATTTTTGAAAATAAGTGATGTGTTATTTTTAAAAATAGGTATAATATCAAAAACATTCTATGAGGAGGTGCACAATGAAAAAAAGATTTTGTTGTATTATGTTGAGTGTACTTATGGTATTAGGTACTTTGTTACCTATTTTCAGAATTTCAGCTGAAACTGGTAGAAATATTTCACCTAATGTGAATATTACGAAATTTACAATTACCAACGGAGAAGGAAAAGAGTTAAATAAAATTTCCCGTTGGAGTAGATTTAAACTTAATTTAGATTGGAATGCAGAAAAGTATAAAAATACCCTAAAAAAAGGTGATTACTTTGAAGTTAAATTACCAGATACTTTTAGATTTATAGAAGACTCATCAGCTGTTGATTTTCCAATATATGGAACAGACGGAAAAACTGTTTATGGAAAAGGCAAAATTGCTGTAAAAAAAGAAGGTGGAGGAGTTTTAAGAGTTACTTTAAATGAAAAAGTTGAAAACCTCTACAATGTTAAGGGAAAAATTTCTATGGAATCTTCATTTAATCAAGATAAAATAAAGATTGGACAAGACAATCTTTTAGAAATTGAGATGAATGGTAAAAAATTAAATAAAAAAATTCATATAGAAAAGCCTGGATTAGTACCAGATGAAATTTTAGAAAAATGGCCTAACAGAGTTAACGAGAATGCCAACGAAGTAGCGTGGACTGTTCGTTTTAATGTAAAGGGTAAAAATTTTAAAAATGTTGTATTTGAGGATAAATTGACCGTTTCAAATGGAAAATCTAGTGGACTTCACTATATTAAAGATAGTTTTGAACTAGAAAGAGTAAAACTTGATAAATATGGAAATGCAACTGAAAGTATATCAAAGGAAAAAATTGGAAATAAAGTTCAAATTTCTGAAAATGGAACAAAATTTAGATTTGAGCTTGGGGACATAAACAAGGGAGAACAATATTTCTTAAGATATAAATCAACTTACAAACCTAATCTTGTTGTAAAAAACAAGGTAAAATTATTAGCACAAGGCGAAAGTCATGAAGCAACAAGTACCTATAGAAGTGCAATTTCTAATGGAAGTATTGAGGGAAATTTGCTTGGAAAAATAAAGATTATTAAAGTTGATGCTGACAATAATAAAATGCCTTTACAAGGTGCAAAATTTCAAATTACTAACAAAGAAACTAATGAAACTTTTGAATTAGTGACTGATAAAAAAGGAGAAGCGGTTTCTGAAAAATTAGTTCAAGGTAAGTATGAAATTAAAGAAATTCAAGCTCCTTCAGGTTGGATAAAAAGCGATGAAATAATTAATGTTGAAGTAAAAGATAATGTTGCTGTAGTAAAAACTATAACTAATAAGAGAGAAAAAACGGAAGTAAAAGTTAATAAAGCTTGGGTTGGAAAGAAGACATCGTCTGTTGTAGTAAACTTATTAGCAGATGGTAAAAAAATCGATAAAGTCACTCTAAGTGATGAAAATAATTGGCAACATACATTTAAAAACTTAAATAAATTTAAAGATGATGGAAAAACTGAAATTAAATATACTGTTGAAGAAGAAAAAATTGACGGATATAAAACAGAAATAAGAGAAAATTCAAAGAATGATTTTACAATAACAAACAAGAATATAGAAAAATCAGAAATTTCAGTTGAAAAGAAATGGATAGGAACTCCATTGAAAGAAGTAGAAGTACAACTTTTAGCAAATGGAAAAGAAGTTCAAAGAGTAAAATTAAATGACTCAAACTCTTGGAAACATACTTTCAAAGACTTGCCAAAATTTGATGAAAATGACAAAGAGATAGTCTATACACTCAAAGAAACAGAAGTGGAAGGTTATGAAAGTAAAATAGAAGGAAATGTAAAAGACGGTTTTGTAATTACTAACAAGAAAATTCCAAAAAATTCTAAAATTCCAAAAACAGGAGTTGGTACTCAAATACTTACTTATGTTACAATGGGGACATTAAGTCTTGGACTTCTACAAATTTCAAGAAAGAAAAGAAATAAATAGATAGTTAAAAAACAAAAGAGAGCACAAGCTCTCTTTTTTGTATTATAATTCAATTTTTAAAATTCGCCGATATCTTCTCTGTAGAAGAAAGAGTCAGTTTTTAATTTTTCGACATCTCTATAAGCTAATTCTCTTGCCTTTTCAAAATCTTCTGCCATCGTTGTTACAATTAAATTTCTTCCACCCTTTGCGTAGAGTTCGTTATTTTTTTCTTCAACTCCCATAAAGCAAATATCACTTTCTACAGGAACGAGATTAATTTTATCTTGGCATTTTTCTTTTGAAGGGTAGCCGTTTGATGCAAGAACTACACCGATACAAACTTCGTCAGTCCATTTGATTTCAGGCTCTTTATCGTCCATTACATCCAGAATATTTTGAACAAAGTCAGACTCTAAACGTGGCAATAGAACTTCGGCTTCGGGATCTCCAAGTCTAGCATTAAAACTTAAAACTTTTATTCCATCTTTTGTTACAACAATTTCTCCATATAAAAATCCTTCAAATCCATAACCGTCTTCAAACATTGATTTTGCCATCGGTTTTAAGATTTTATCGACAACTTGTTCAATTTCATTATCTGTAATTTTTGCAACAGGGCTACAAGCTCCCATACCACCGGTATGTTCAGCATCGTCGCTATCTGATGTCCTCTTGTAATCCTTAACAATTTGTAGTGGATAAACTTTGCTATTTTTTACCAATGCAAAGATTGAGAATTCCTTACCTATGATAAATTCTTCAACTAAAATTTTTGAATTTTCATTTTCATCAAAAATTTCATTTACTATATCCATTGCCATTTTATTGCTTCTTGCAATGAAAATTCCCATATTTTTAGGAATGGAGTCAATTTTTATAGTTGTGGGAAATTTTTCAATTTCTGAAACGAATTTTAGAGCTTGATCTCTATCAGTAAATACAACATATTTAGTTGTAGGTATTTTTAATTTTTCCATAAGTTGCTTAGTAAAATATCTGCTGGATTCAATTCTTGTTGCAGATTTTGTAGGGCCGAAAAGTCGTAATCCATTTTTGTTGAACTCGTCTTTTATTCCTAGTGCTAAAACATCAGCAGGACCTACTAAAGTCAAGTCGATATTTTCTTTTATTGCAAAGTCTTTAATTTGTTCAATATCATACATATCTATATCTACTTTTGTAGCACCATCCATTTTGCAATTTCCAGGTAAAACGTAAATCTTTTCCACTAATTTGCTTTTTTGACATGCCTTTAGCATTGCATGTTCACGTCCACCTTTTCCAATAATTAGTATTTTCATAAAATCACCTCTTTGTCTATTTTTGGTATTATATATAAATTATAAAATATTTATTAGATTTAATTCATATTATTTTCTATTTTTGATAATTTAGTCAAAATTATTATATCGTGTTTTCATTTTGATAAATTTTTTAAGGAAAACACGATGAAATTAATATAATTTAACAAAGTTAAATTATATTAATTATATCATTACAAAGAAATTTTTTCAATTTTATTTTTTCGTATTAATAAGAAATGATAAAATTTTGTACAAATTTTGAGTTGAAAGTTGGTAATTTTATTGTATTTATTTAATTTTTTAGATAGAGGGGTATATTAGATTTAGATTAGAAATTCTATATTAGTAAAGGAGGACGGGAATGTTACAGCTAAAGAATATCAGTAAAAGTTATAAAACAGGAGATTTGTTTCAAAAAGCATTAGATAATGTATCTCTTAATTTTAGAGATAATGAATTCGTATCTATTCTTGGTCCGAGTGGTAGTGGAAAATCTACTCTATTAAATATAATAGGGGGATTGGATAAATATGAACAAGGTGAGCTTTTAATTGATGGAATATCAACTAAAAAATATAAAAATGAAGATTGGGATAGCTATAGAAATCATACAATAGGTTTTGTTTTTCAAAGTTATAATTTAATTTCTCACCAGACTATTTTATCAAATGTAGAATTGGCTTTAACTATTTCTGGAATATCTAAGGCTGAAAGAGAACAAATGGCTATAGATGTACTGGATAAGGTTGGGCTTAAAAGTCAAATTCATAAAAAACCTAATCAATTATCTGGTGGGCAAATGCAAAGAGTTGCCATAGCAAGGGCACTTGTAAATAATCCTAGCATTGTACTTGCGGATGAACCTACAGGTGCGCTCGATTCGGAAACAAGTGTTCAAGTTATGGAGTTACTTAAAGAAGTTGCAAAAGATAGACTTGTAATAATGGTTACTCATAATCCTAAGTTGGCAAATGCATATTCAACTAGAATTGTTGAATTAAATGACGGACGAATTGTCTCTGACACCAACCCTTTTATTTTAGAAAATGAGAGTGAAGGAGTTCATAAAAATTTTGGGAAGTCTTCAATGTCCTATCTTACAAGCATAGCTTTAAGTTTTAATAACTTAAAAACGAAATTTAAGAGAACTCTTATGGTTGCAATCGCAGGTTCAATTGGAATAATCGGTATAGCTTTAATTTTAGGATTATCCAATGGGGTAAATCAGTTTATTAAAGATACGGAAGAGGAAACAATGATTTCTTATCCGATAGAGATTGATAAAAGTAGCTTTTCAATGGGTAGAATGTTTGAAAATTCGAGTGATGAAAATAATGATGGAGATATAGCAGAAGTTAAAACTATTCAAAAGATGCTATCTGCAATTAATAAAAATGATTTATCTTCTTTAAAAGAATATTTTGAAAATGACGGAAAATCAATCAATAATTATGCTAAGACAATAGAATACAAATATGATATTACACCTATGATTTATACTTTAAATAAAGAAAAATATGTTAAAGTAAATCCTAATGAGGCAATGAAATCAATGGGTTTTTCTTCAAATAATTTTCTTTTTTCAAGTAATTCTATGAAAGCATTTAATAAATTACCTAAGAATGATAGTCTGTATAAGGATAAATATACTTTAAAATATGGCTCTTGGCCAAGTAACGAAAATGAAGCGATAGTAATAACTAACTCAAAGGGTTCTCTATCTGATTTTATTTTTTATTCACTGGGGCTTCGTGATAATGACGAGCTTTCAAAAATGGTAAAAAAATTTGTAAATAGAGAAAAAACAGATGTTGAAGAGGATAACATCTCTTGGAAGTACGAAGATATTGTGGGTAGAGAATTTAAAGTTTTAAGTAGTTCACAGCTTTATTCTTATGACTCTAAAAATAAAGTATATATAGAAAATTCTACAGATAGTCCATTTGTTGAAAATCTTTTGAAAAATAATTCAAAAAAATTAAAAATAGTTGGAATAGCTTCACCAAATAGTGATGAAAGTTCACTCATTTTAAAACCTGGTATTTGGTATACTGATGACTTAGAAACAAATTTAAGAAAAATATCAAAAGAAAGCGAAGTTGTAAAGGCACAAAAAGAAAATCCAGATACCAATATTTTGACAAATACTCCTTTTGGAGAAAAAATTAAACAGAATTTAGACTTTGCAAAGTTATTTTCAATAGATCAGAAAAAGCTATTTGAAGCTTTTAAAATAGATACTTCTAAATTAAATTTTAATGCAAATTCAGTGAAAAATATTGATTTTTCAAAATATTTGAGTAGTAATTTGGATATGGATTTTTTAAAAAATTTAGATATTAAACTTGAATCGGATAAGTTAATTGGATTAGTCAGCAATATTCTAAAAGGATATTTAGATTATTCTTCAAAAGACCCTTCGACTAACTATAGAGAATTGTCAAACTCAATATATGAATATATGAAAACAGATTCTGCAAAAAATATTTTAAAGGATTTTTTCTCGAAGATGATTGCTAAAAATAGTGGGTCAATAATTACAAATGAAAAGATAACTGATATAATGAAATCTATTTTGTCAGGATATCCGGAATTTGCGAAAAAGAATAATTATACTGACCCTAATAAATTTAATCAATATTTACTAGAGTATTTTAAAACTCCAGAAGCGAAAGAAAAAGTTTCAGCTGAAACTAGAAAGCTATTAAATTCTTTGGGTGAAAATTTAAAACTTGATAGTAAGGATATATCGGAATTAGCAAATAATCTTTCAAATGGATATTTGAAATATGCCAAAGAAAACAATAAGCCTGATCCGTCTAAATTAAAAGATTCTTTTAATTCTTATCTTGCATCAGATGAAGCGAAAAATATGATTTCTTCAGGAGTGAATGATTTAATAAAAGGCAGTTTACAAGGAAAAAATGGTTCTTCTAAAAGTTTTATAGAAAATTTGATGAAAAACATATCAATTGCAATAGCCGATAATATTAAAAATGTTCTAACATCTTCTATGAAAAATTTGCCACAGGCAATATCCATAGATCCAAGTAAATTCGGCAAAGCCTTTTCTATGAATTTGAATGAAGAAGAAATAAAATCATTTATTATGGCTATGGCTAATAGTAATGAAAGTTCATATGAGAACAATATGAAATTATTTAACTATAGGGAAGATAATGATATTTCTAAAATCAGTATTTATCCTAAAGATTTTGAATCTAAAAAATCAATAATTTCTTTACTTGATAATTATAATGAGATGAGAAAAAATAACTCCGAAGAGGATAAAATGATAACTTATACGGATTTGGTTGGAGCGATACTTTCTTCCGTAACTACAATTATAAATGTAATTAGTTATGTATTGATTGCTTTTGTATCCATATCTTTAATTGTTTCTTCCATAATGATTGGAGTTATAACCTATATAAGTGTACTCGAAAGAAAGAAAGAGATTGGAATTTTAAGATCAATCGGAGCTTCAAAGAAAAATATATCACAAGTTTTTAATGCAGAAACCGGAATAATTGGTTTGTTTGCAGGACTTCTTGGAGTTGGAATAACATATTTATTACTAATACCGATAAATATTGTAATTAGAAAAGTTACTGAAATGCCTAATATAACGGCTTATTTATCCGTTTCACAGGCTATAACCTTAATCTTAATCAGTATGATTTTAACTTTAATTGGTGGATTTATTCCTTCAAAGAGTGCTGCAAAACAAAATCCTGTTGAAGCCTTAAGAACAGAATAATAAAATTAGTATAAAAGCTAGGGAGTATTTCCTTAGCTTTTTGCTTTTTATTTCGTTTTTAAAAAATTGTTCTTAAAAAAATTAAGAATAATGATGTTTTTAACGATAAATAAAATTAATATGCGAATAAAAGTTTTATAGTTTTTAAATGGAATTCACTATTGTTTGCTTTATTAATTTATATTTAATTGAATCATTTATTCACTTATTCTATATAAAAATATTAATTTTTTTAATATAAGGTGTTGTAAAGTAATTAAAATTGATGTATAATACATCTGGATAGTAAAAATTTTACTCAGTTATTTTGAAAGGAGATTGAATAATGAAAAGGATTTTAATGACAGGAGCACTTGGACAAATCGGTACTGAATTGGCTCTTTATTTGGGGGACATTTATGGAAGAGAAAATATCTTAGCTACAGATTGCTCAGATGCAAACAAAGCGGCTATCGAAGATATTCGTTTTGAAACATTAGACGTTACTGATCCAAAAAGAATGTTTGAATTGGCGAAAGAATTTAAAGCTGATACTATAGTAAATTTAGCAGCGATACTTTCTGCTAGAGGAGAAAGTATGCCACAATTAACTTGGAAGGTTAATGTTGACGGAGTTGTAAATACTTTAGAAGTTGCAAGAGAATTAAATGCAAAAGTATTTGTACCTTCATCAATAGCAGCATTTGGAGTTGGGACTCCACTTGATAATACACCGCAAGTTACTATTCAAAGACCTAACACTATGTATGGAGTAACAAAAGTTTCAGGAGAACTTTTATGTGATTACTATTATAATAAATTTGGCGTTGATGTAAGAGGAGTTCGTTATCCAGGAATTATTTCTTATAAGACATTACCTGGTGCAGGAACAACTGACTATGCAGTTCATATTTATTATGAAGCAATTAAAAACAAAGCTTACACTTCTTATATAGGTAAAGGAACTCAAATGGATATGCTTTATATGCCTGATGCACTTAAAGCAGTTGTTGATTTAATGGAAGCTGATCCTTCAAAACTTAAGGACAGAAATGCTTTCAATATCACAGCTATGAGTTTAACACCAGAAATTTTAGAAGAAAGCATTAAAAAACATATGCCTGAATTTAAATTAAGCTACGATGTAGATCCAATCAGACAAGCTATAGCTGAAAGCTGGCCAAATTCATTGGATGACTCTGCAGCAAGAGAACAATGGGGTTGGAAACCAAGTTTTGATTTAGACAAGATGACAGTAGATATGTTAGACAATTTAAGCAAAAAATTAAAATAGTTATATAGAATAGGAGAAAAAGATATGAGTATTCATGATTTAAAATTTTTACAAGAAAAAGTTAATAAATTAAAAGAAGATGGAGTTTATCGTACATTACCTGTACTAAACGGAAAGAATTCATCAACAATTATTCTTGACGGAAAAGAAATGGTAAACTTATCTGCAAACAACTATTTAGGACTTGCAAATAATCCTGTTTTAAAGAAAAAAGCTCAAGAAGCTATTGAAAAATATGGTGTAGGTGCTGGTGCTGTAAGAACTATCATTGGAAATATGGATTTACACGAAGAATTGGAAAAGAAATTAGCTACTTTCAAAAAATCTCCAAGAGCATTTATATTCCAATCAGGTTATGATTGTAATATAGGAACTATCCAAGCAATTACAGAAAAAGGCGACTTAATTATCTCTGATGAATTAAATCACGCTTCAATTATAGACGGAATTAGAATGACTAAAGCTGATAAAGCAGTTTTCAAACACAGTGATATGGAAGACCTTGAAAGAGTTTTAGTTGAAGCTCAAGGAAAATATAAAACAATCTTAATTATTACTGATGGTGTTTTCTCAATGGACGGAGACCTTGCAAAATTACCTGAAATCGTAGAATTAGCTGAAAAATATAATGCATTAACTTATGTTGATGACGCTCACGGTTCAGGAGTTATGGGAAGCCACGGAAGAGGAACTGTAGATCATTTCGGATTACATGACAAAGTTGACTTTGTTATCGGAACTCTTTCAAAAGCTATCGGAGTTAAAGGTGGATATGTTGCTTGTAACGAAGTTGCTTACGAATGGTTAAACCATAGAGCAAGACCAGTTCTATTTAGTACAACTTTATCTCCTGGAGATACTGCTGCTTGTATTGCTTCTGTTGAAACTTTAATCGAAACAGATGAATTACAAAAGAAACTTTGGGACAATGCTAAATACTTCAAAGAACAATTAGGAAAATTAGGATTTAACACTGGTCATTCAGAAACTCCAATTACTCCAGTAATTATAGGAGATGAAGCTAAGACTATGGAATTTTCTAAAAAATTAAGAGAATACGGAGTATTCGGTTCCGCAATAGTATTCCCAACTGTACCAAGAGGAACAGGAAGAATTCGTTGTATGATTTCTGCAGCTCATAGTAAAGAAGAATTAGATAAAGCTGTAAAAGCATTTGAATTAGCTGGAAAAGATATGGGAATTCTTTAGTAGGAAAACCAAAATTTTAGAATATTTTTAAAAATTTTTAAAGAGGAGAAAATTTCTCCTCTTTTTTAAGTCCATTTAAGTTTTTATCGATATAATGTTAGCAGTTGATAGATAAGACAATACGAAAATACATTATTTTACTATTGACTTCAAAATTTATTTTTTGAATATATTTTTAAAAAATAAAAAAATTCAAAAAAACTTTTTTCTTTAAGCTTACTTTAAGGTTGACAGTTTAAAATATGTTCAAGATAATAAATGATATTAAAATTATGAGGTGATTTATTATGGATGATAAAAGAGATAATATCTTTGATGAAAACAAAAATGAAGAACATATAAATGAAACTTCAAACAAAAACGAAGATTCGTTTAGCGAAACTCAAAAATTATATAATAGTGAAAATACAGAAGAAATGAATGATAAAGTTGATAAAGCAGATGAAACTTATGGCAAATTTTTTGAAGAACCATCTGATGATTATATCAAACAATCAGAGTCAGAGTATGAAGACTATGTAGATGAATCAAAAGATGATAATAAAAATTTTGAATCCTATGTTGACGGTATTGTTCAAAAAGAATTTGAAAAAAGAAAAAAAGCTAATAGATTTAAATCTTTTTCAAAATTCTTATTAGCTATTATTCTAGCTAGTTCAATAAGTATGGCTGGAACAAGTTATTATCTAAAAAATAATAATAGCGGAAAATCTGCTTTAAATCAAGCACCAACTGATCAAAACGCGAATACGACAAATGCAGATACATCAGGAAACACAACAGTAGAAAAATCAGTTGCTCAAAAGGCGATGCAATCTGTTGTAGGTATAACAACTGTTGGGGTTTCTGAAGATATGTTTTCCACTCAAAAACAAACAAGCGGACTTGGTTCAGGGGTTATAGTAAGTAAAGAAGGTTATATTTTAACTAATAACCATGTTGTTGACCCTTCAAAAACAAAATCCGTAACTGTAATAATGAGTGATGGTACAAAAAGAGAAGCAAAAGTTTTATGGAGTGATAAAACTTTAGATTTAGCAGTTATCAAGATAGATCCTAAGGGACTTGATTTAAAACCTGTTGAATTTGGTGATAGTTCAAAAGTTTCAATAGGTGATAAAGCTATAGCAATCGGTAATCCGCTTGGTATAAATTTAAAATCAACTTTGACTTCTGGATATATTTCAGGAAAAGATAGAGTAATAACTTTAAGAGATGGTTCTACTATGGAAGGTTTATTCCAAACTGATGCGGCAATAAATCCAGGAAATAGTGGTGGTGGATTATTTAATGATAAAGGACAACTTATCGGAATTAATACAGCTAAAGCTGGAAATAGTGATGGAATCGGATTTGCAATTCCTTCTAATCTTGCAAAACCTATTTTGGAACAAATAATTAAAAATGGTAAGTTTGAAAGTGTTACATTGGGTATAAGAGGTATAGATGTTTCAAGATATAATGTCTTAGGACAACAAAAATTACCTGTAGACTCAGGTGTATATATTCATGAAGTCCTTTCAGGTTCTCCAGCAGAGTCTGCAGGATTAAAACCTAAAGATATTATTACTAAAGTTGGAGATACTAAAGTTACATCTAACTCAAGTTTAAAAGCAGCTTTATTGAACTATAAGATAGGCGATAAGGTTAAGATTGAGGTTTATAGAGATGGAAAGACAACTACAATAGAAGTTAAATTATCAAAATTTGATTTAAATAAAGCTGAGAACAAAGCAAATCAAAATCAAAATAAATTTAATCCAAATCTAAATCCAAATCGTAATCGTAATCGTAATAATGATAATTATGATAGAAACGAAGATGATTTTGATGGAAATAACGATGATAATGACAACAATAATTAATTAGCATATTAGTAGAGATTTTTTTATAAATCCTCCGTAAAAATAAATAAATGCAAAAAAAGTTATGAATCAATTCATAACTTTTTTTGTGCATAAAATTGTTATAATTACCTATTTATCCACAATTTTTGTGGATAACTGTAGTAAATTGTGGATTAAAGTTGAAATTTTAACTGTATTTATGATATAATATATTGTTGAGTTATAAAAAAGTTAAAATATAACTCATAATATGTCGTGATGTTTAATGTATAGTTTGTTTTTGTCTTTTTCTTTCGGAACTAACGTTAAGGTTCACGAAAAAAAGAAAGGAAAAAACATGATAGAAAATTTTAATGATTTTAATTTGTCGAAGGAAGTTTTAAAAGCCGTTATTGAAATGGGCTTTGAAGAACCTTCTCCAATTCAAAAACAAGCAATTCCGACTATGTTAAACAATGAAGACATTATCGGGCAAGCACAAACGGGAACAGGAAAGACAGCGTCTTTTGGAATTCCAATAGTAGAAAAAGTAAATAAAAACAGTAAGACAACTCAGGCTATGGTACTTTGTCCAACAAGAGAATTGTCAATTCAAGTTGCAGAAGAAATTTCGAAACTTGCAAAATATAAGGGAGTAACAGTTGTTCCGATTTACGGAGGACAACCTATAGAAAGACAAATCCGTTCTCTAAAAATGGGAGTTCAAGTTATTGTTGGAACTCCAGGACGTGTTATAGACCATATTAAGAGAAAAACTTTAAAAACTGAAAATATAAGAACTTTTGTATTAGATGAAGCGGATGAAATGTTTGATATGGGCTTTAGAGAAGATATTGAAAAAATTATAGGCTTTTTACCTTATGAAAGACAAACAACTTTCTTCTCTGCTACAATGGATCAAGAAATGATGGACTTTGCTGCAAGATACCAAAGCGAACCAAGACTTATAAAAGTCGTACCAAAGGAATTGACAGTTCCAAAGGTAACTCAATACTATTTTGCACTTAAGCACAATATGAAACTTGAAATCTTATCCCGTATCTTAGATGTTCAAAATCCGAAACTTACAGTAGTTTTTTGTAATACTAAAAAAATGGTTGATGACTTAACTGCAGGGCTTCAATCTCGTGGATATTTTGCGGATGGACTTCATGGAGATTTAAAACAAATCCAAAGAGATGGGGTAATGAATAAATTTAGAAATTCCACAATAGATATCTTGGTTGCAACAGATGTTGCAGCTCGTGGTATAGATGTTGATGATGTAGATTTAGTTATAAATTACGATATGCCTCAAGATGTGGAATACTATGTTCACAGAATCGGTAGAACTGCAAGAGCGGGCAGAGAGGGAACTGCAATAAGTTTTGTTTCTCCAAGAGAAATGAATACTTTATCTCAAATTCAAAAATACACAAAAACTAAAATAGAAAAAAGGGATATGCCAACTCTTAAAGACTTGATTAAAAGACATGAAGAAAGATTTATGGAAGACATCAAGGAAGAAATTAATAAAAATGAACATACAAAAGAGTTAAATCTAATAAATATTCTAATGAGTGAAGACTATTCTCCGATTGATATTGCAGCTTGTCTTTTAAAACATTATAATGAAAATAATAAACTTAACAATCACGAAGAGCTTATAGACGTGGATATTAAGAAGAATAAGAAAAAAGGAAATGACAAGACTTCTATTTCAAACAAGGGTGGAAAGTCAAATGTTACTGAAAAGAATTCTGGAAGAATTTATATTAACATTGGTTCAAGAAAGGGAGTTTCTCAAAGACATATAGTTTCTGCACTTTGTAATGATGCGAATATAAACGCAAGAGATATTGGAGATATCGAAATTTTTGAAAAATTCAGCTTTGTAAATATCCATAAAAATGCGCTTAAAGATGCAGTAAATAACTTAAACAATGCTCATATTAAGGGATTTAAGGTTTTAGTTGAACTTGCGAACAAAAAGGAAGACTCTTCAAAATTTTCTGCAAAATCTAAAGATAAGAAAAATAAAAAGGATAAAAAGAGCGAAAAGTCCAAACGTGATAGACAAAAGAGAAGATAATCTAAGGTAAATTATGGAATTTTGTAAATATAAAAAAGATTTGAATTTTTCATACACAATGGGAGCTTTCCCAACAATTGAGCTTTTACAGTCAAAAAATTACAAGACTATATCAGTTTTGGTACATTCAAAATATGATGATAAAGCAGGTCTTGAAAAAATTTGTGATGAAAAAGGAATTAATTTAATTTATAATGATAAAATTGTAAATAAACTTCAAAACAAAGAAAACACATTTGTTATTGGAGTTTTTGAAAAAAACTTTGCAAAGATAAAAAAAGACAATCACATACTATTATGTGAGCCGAGAGATAAAGGAAATTTAGGGACAATTTTACGAACTGCATTAGGTTTCGGCTTTAAAAATATCGCGATAATTGACGGTTGTGATGTTTTTGATCCTAAAACTGTTAGAGCTTCAATGGGAGCAATCTTTAAAATGAATGTAGAAATTTTTAAAAATTTTGAAGACTACAAAAAAACTTTTGAAGAAAATAATATTTACTCTTTCATTTTAAATAAGGATTCAGTGTCTCTAAAAAATGTAGAGATTAAAAAGCCTTTTACATTGATGTTCGGAAACGAATCACATGGACTTGAAAACTTTGACTTAAGTGGAACAACTTCCGTATTCATAGAACAGAGCGAAGACATAGATAGCTTTAATTTACCAATTGCAAGTTCAATAGCAATGTATAAATTTACGGAAAAAGAATAAAAAATATAAGTAAAAAGCAGGGGAAATCCCTGCTTTTTTTACGTTATTCAAATTGAAACAAAATAAAATATTTTGTTTTATTTCTAATTATTAACACTTTTTAGAATTTATTTACTGTTCACGTCAAGCCGTTAAACAAAGGGACTGGCTTTATACGTCATTTCGACTGTAGCGATAGCGAAATGGATCTAGCCCTAACTTTGTTTACTTGTAAACAAAAGTAGGTCTGACGGGGTCGTTGTATCTTTTGATACAATGACTCTGGAAATCTCATACTTTTGCTTTAGCAAAAGTAAATGTATCGTAGATACATCGAAAAAAATTTATTAACTAAAAATTTTTTGGATAATTTCGTTGTAATTATATATAGCTGTTTTGTTTTTGTATAAGTCATTTACAGGACTTACTATTATTTGTAAACAAATAATAGTTGAGATCTTTCGACTACACTACGTTTCGCTCAAGATGACGTGTTGGGGGTTTTTCTTTGCTGGGTGGGTTGCATAATATTAACTGAACAGGAGTGATATATAGACATGGAAAAAGGAGGATAACGCCATGATAGAATATGCAACGAAAATCACTGCGCTATACTCCCGCCTTTCAGTTGGTGACGAGGATAGGGATGGTGGTGAAAGTAACAGTATCGTTAATCAAAAGGCATTATTAGAACGGTATGCAAAACAGCATAAGCTGATGAACATTTGCCACTATATCGACGATGATGAAAGCGGTCGCTTCTTTGACCGTAGTGCATACACACAGATGATAAGCGATGTGGAGAGCGGAAAAATCGGCATAGTCATTATGAAAGATATGACAAGATGGGGACGAGATTATCTTCAAGTAGGAAATGCGATGGAGATATTTCGAAGAAACAATGTACGCTTTATTGCCATTAACAACGGAATAGACAGCAAAGACCAAAATACATTGGAATTTGCCCCCTTTATCAATATTATGTCGGAGTGGTACGCAAGGGATATCAGTAAGAAAGTCAAAACAGGCATTAAGACCAAAGGAGCAAGCGGAAAGCCCGTTGCAACAGAAGCCCCGTACGGCTATATCAAAGACCCAAGCAACAAAGATTATTGGATCGTAGATAAAGACGCTGCCGAAGTAGTAAAACTCATTTTTACGCTTTTTATGGAGGGGAAAAACCGCAATCAGATAGCAACTTATCTCAAAGACAAAGAAATACTGACCCCAACCTTTTATATGAAACAGCAAGACAGAGGAACCGCAAAAAGCAGAACACTCAATGAAGAAAATCGCTATAACTGGAATAAAGCAACCCTTACACGCATACTGAAAAGGCAGGAGTATTGTGGTGATGTAGTCAACTTCAAGACCGAAAAGCATTACAAAGACAAACGAAACCACTATGTCGATAAAGATAAGTGGCAGATTATAGAAAATGTGCATGAGCCAATTATCGACCGAGCCACCTATGAAAATGTACAGCGGATATTGAAAAACGCACCCGTTAAAAGACTGAACGGAGATGGTGAAATCCACCCACTATCGGGATTGATGTATTGTAAAGATTGCGGTACGAAAATGCACATTCGCACCATACACAAGAACAATAAAATACAGCATGTAACCTATTGCAGCGAATATGCCAAAGGAAAATCCAAACACCCGAAATGCCATTCGCCACATCGCATTGATGTTGATGATGTCATGGAAACTCTCAAAGAAGTTTTGCGAAAGATAGGCAAGTTTTCATTCACAAACAAATCAGAGTTTGAAGCACTGGTAAAAAGCAGTCTTGCCAAAGAACAGACTGAAGAAGTAGGGAAACAGAAAAAGCGTATCCCACAAATCACAGATAGACTGGAACAGATAGAAAGAGTGATGAATAAACTGTATGAAGATAACGCACTGGGAAATATTGAGCCGAAGCGTTATGAGCAGCTATCTGGGAAATATGCAGAAGAATATTATGGCTTAAAAGCGGAACAGGAGCAAATAGAGGAACGCTTATCCGAATTTGAAAATGCAAACCAAAGAGCAAAGAATTTTATCAAACTTGCAGAAAGCTACTCAGACTTTGAAGAACTTACTCCTACCGCCATCAATGAATTTATCAGTAAAATTGTAGTGCATGAGTGAGATGTCAAAAGAGCAAAATATGCCGTTCAGCGAATAGAAGTCTATTTTAACTATATCGGGAAATTTGAAAATGAACTCACAAAAGAAATAGAGCCGACAGAACAGGAAATGATACAGATGAGGGAAGAAATTGAAGAAGCCAAGAAAGAAAAATCACGAGCATATCATAGGGCATATTCCAAAGAATACCGAGCTAAAAATATTGAAAAGTTTAGAGAGTATGAACGAATAAAAGCACGAGAATACAGGGTAAGAAAGAAGCTACAAGCGACAACCTAAAATTAAATATCAATCAAAATGAAAAGAGATTTCCTAATCACAGGAAATCTTTTTTTGTGCAAGTAAAAAGGAGGAATTGAATGACAGAAAAACAAGAAGCACAGACTAAAGATGAACGAGCCATGTCCCGAAAACCTGATGGCATTTTAATAAAAAAGATTAGAGGAAAGACCTTTGTAAGCGAGATATATTTTGATAAAGAGAGCAAGGATACCTTTCAAGATAAGTTGTTAAAGATAGTGCAAGCGGAACGGAAAGAATAAAGGAAAAAGATAATTTTTATATCTATCTTTTCTATTATTTTTCTGTATGTCTTGATGAATTCCTGAGGTCAAGTAGGAAATCTGACAGTGGAAAAAAGCCATTGAAAATGGTATAATACTTTCAGATGATTTTTAGAAAAAATTAGAATTTGAAAGCGAGGTGAGTTCCTTTGAAAGAGTATATTGGGAGTTTAGAAAAAGAATTTTCTTTGATAGAAAATGGTTTCAAAGAGGAAGAAAAAAGAGCCTTAAACGATTATAAATCTAATGATAAAGAATATATCAAGAAGTTGGCATTTTTAGCTTATAAATCTCACACATATCAAGTAAGAATGTACGGCGTATTTCTTTTTGGATACTTGTCAGAACAAAATGATATTCTGGCATTTATGAGAGATGAAGTTTCTAAAGATGATAATTGGAGAGTTCAAGAAGTATTAGCAAAGGCATTTGATGAATTTTGTAAAAAGACAGGGTATGAAAAAGCACTTCCAATCATTGATGAATGGTTAGAAAATAATAATCCGAATACGAGGAGAGCAGTTACAGAGGGGTTGAGAATATGGACGAGTAGACCATATTTCAAAGATAATCCGAATGAAGCTATTAGACGAATTGCCAACTTAAAAGAAGATGCGAGTGAATATGTTAGGAAATCAGTAGGAAATGCTTTAAGGGATATTAGCAAAAAATTTCCAGAGTTAATTAAAGTTGAACTTAATAACTGGAAGTTGGAAAGCAAAGAAATAAATCAAGTGTACAAGTTGGCAAGTAAACTTATTAGCTGACAACTCCCAGTTTTTATCTAACTTAAACAACTAAATACAAGCTGTAACATAGCAGTTCACAAAACAGTAAATCAAATCGGTTTACTGTTTTTTATTGCTCAAAATTAGAAAGAAGGGACAAGAAAAATGAAAAACATAGAAGAAAAAATTTTAATGGCAGATGAAGAAATCAAGCAGTTACAAAACAAAAGAAAAAAGCTCATCAGTCAACAGAAACAGGAAGAACGAAAAAAGAGAGATAGACGCATTTATGAAAAAGGAGCAGTCTTTGAAAGTATCTTTTCCGCAAGCAAAGACTTTACCAAAGACGAATTTTATCAACTAATTACATTCCCGAATATAAAAGAATCAGTCAATCAAAAAATACTAAAAATCATAGCAAAGCGAGAAGAAAGTGGAAATCAAAATACAGAAATACAAGAGGAAGAAACAGATTCAGAGGAATAGTCCCTTGTTTACAAGGGCGCACTTATACACCCTAAAGGGTGTGTGCGTTCTCCGAAGGCTCTTAGCAGAGGGCATATCAGCTAACGCTGATACAGGGGAGCTACACTCCCCTACGGAAATAAATTTCCTACCCCTTGTGTACTTCCAAAAAGAAAACGGATAAAAGCTATCCGATTTCTTTCTGGAAGTCTTATCCATCGCCACATCAAAGTATCAAAAAAAGAAAGGAGGTCTTATTTTATGGCAATATATCATCTAAGTATAAAGATTATCTCAAGAGGCAAAGGAAAAAGTGCAGTTGCAGCTTCCGCTTATCGAAGTGGCGAAAAGATAAAAAATGAATATGACGGAGTAGTTCACGACTTTACAAGAAAAGGAGGAATAGCACATACAGAAATTCTCTTACCACAAAATGCACCACAGGAATTTTCAGATAGAGGAACATTATGGAACAGTGTAGAGAAAATAGAAAAAAGTAAAAACTCACAGCTTGCAAGAGAAATAGAAGTAGCATTACCCAAAGAACTAAATCGAGAAAAACAGATAGAGCTTGTACGAGAATATGTAAAAGAAAATTTTGTAAATGTCGGTATGTGTGCCGATATTGCCTTACACGATAAAAAAGACGGAAACCCACACGCTCATATTTTACTTACTATGCGACCGTTAAATGAAGATACAACATGGGGAGCAAAATCAAAAAAGGAATATATTCTTGATGAGAATGGAGAAAAAGTAAAACTCAAAAATGGAAATTACAAAACCAAAAAAATCAATACAGTCGATTGGAACGAGCAAGAAAAAGCGGAAGAGTGGCGAAAAGCATGGGCAGATATTACCAATAAATATTTGGAAGAAAACAACATACAGGAAAAAGTGGATCACCGCTCTTTTCAAAGGCAAGATATAAAGCAAATACCGACCATTTATTTAGGAGTATCGGCAAGTCAAATAGAGAAGAAAGGTATAGCCACAGACAGAGGAAATATCAACCGAGAAATCAAACATCAGAATATGATTTTAAGAGAAATTGCAAGAAGAATAAATGCCTTGCTAAATTGGATAAAGAGAATAGGAAAAGAGGAAAACACAGAAAATGAAAATACAAAGCCCACCCTCCCGCCAAAAGAAAATCTACTATCTGTTTTTGAAAATCTTATCCGTAAAAACGCAGATACCAATAATGCAGACTTGGAAAAATATATTGAAAGCTATGAGTACCTAAAAGAGAAAAATATCACCTCTCTATTGCAACTGAAAGAAAGCATATCAGCATTACGAGATAAGAACTATAAGACTACAAGAACTATCAAAAACACCGAGAAGAGCATTGATGATAAAATTAAACTTATTGACCAAGCAGAGAAATATTTGAAGCATAAAGATACCTACAAAGCCTATACCAAATTAAAGAAAAGCAAACGGGAAGATTTTTATAGCGAGCATACCGCAGAGATTATTTTATATGAGAGTGCAAGGAAACATCTCAAAGAACATTTAGGAGAAAGCAAGACCTTAAATATATCTAAATGGAAATCGGAAGTAACAGCCTTGAAGAAAGAAAAAGATAGTCTGTATTCTCAAATCATAGACCTACGAAAAGAGGTTGAACAAGCTGAAAGTGTTAAAAGCTGTATAGAGAAGCTGCAACAAGAAAACAGAGAACTATCACAGGTAAAGAAGCGTGAGTTAAATCTAAAAAATGTTGAGAAGAACTAACTCCGTTTTGAGAATTAAAAATACATTAATGAAAACTTTTTAAGAGGGTAGTTTACAAAAAACAAAAGTGAAGATCATAAATTGTTGAAAGTAGACGTATTTTATATAAAATATCAAAATCTCACTTGACTTTCTATATATAATGCCGTATAATTAACGTTGAGTATACGGAGGGATTTTATGACAGAATTATTTGTATTAGGGATGCTGAATATTCAAGTTATGTCAGGTTATGACATTCAACAAAAACTTTTAGAGTGGAATGTTTCAATTTGGAGCGAGGTATTAGTTGGGTCAATATACCACGCTCTGAAAAAGCTGGAGCAGAAAGAATATATAAGCATTAGCAGTATAGAAAATACCGGTCATCGACAAAGAGCAATCTATCAAATCACGGAGAAAGGAAAAAAGTATTTATCCTACCTGATAAAAGAATCTATTTCAGTTTCATCGGTAGTTTATCCTAAAGCTCTTTATACCGGGTTGACATTTATAGATACTCTCTCTAAAGAGGAACTATGTTCTTCTTTGGAATTACAGAAAAAGGTGCTTGAAGATGAATATATACGGACAGAAAAAGCTCTGTTGGAAAAAAAGGAAGCTATGGGCAGTGATTTTTCTCCGATCATGCAACTTGTCTTTGAGGATACGCTTTCTATTATTCGGTTGCGACAAAATTTTATTGACAAACTCTTAATATTACTCACAAGTTAAATTTCTCCCTCACTGTTTGAGGGAGAAAAAAATAAAGTATTACTCAACATTGAATAAACAATTTGGAAGAAAGGAGACCATAATTATGGATACATTGATTAATGGAATTGGATTATTAAAAAAATATAATGGGCGAGAGGTCGTTCGAAACATAGATATAGAGATAAAACGAGGCGAAATTCTTGCTTTGATTGGAACCAACGGAGCAGGAAAAACAACCACCATTTCTATGTTGACTGGAATTATTAAGCCTGACTCCGGTAATGTTTACTATTGGAGAGATGATTATAAATCTCATATAGGTATACAGCTTCAGTCTACTCCTTTTTTTGAAGGATTTACTGCGTTAGAAAATATGATGATTTTTGCTGCACTTCATAAAACGCATTTGGATAAACAATCCGCACAAAAAAAGCTTAAAAGATGGGGACTGGAGCAGGTGGAGAATACATTGGCAAATCGACTTTCGATCGGACAGCAAAAAGCATTGGCGATTGCTGTTGCTACTGTTCATCAGCCGGAATTGGTTGTCTTTGATGAACCGACTTCCGGGCTTGATCCGCGAGCCCGTTACAAAATTCGGGAATTGATAAAACAGTTGTCGGATGAAAATTGTACTGTTCTGTTTTCTTCTCACGATATGGAAGAAGTATCTAAAACCGCTACTCGCATTATCATAATGGATAGAGGAGGTATTTTAGCCAATGGTTCACCGCAAGGCTTAATTAAAAAACACAATGTGAAAGATTTAGAGGAATTGTATTTGTCATTAACTATAACAAAAGGAGGAGAAAAAGAATGAAAACAATATTTCTTTTAACGATACGATCTGCCATTAGAGATTTGTATTTATTGGTATGGTCATTACTGATTCCTGTAGTAAGTATTATTTTTGTCGGAATTTTTATTAAAGAATCGGTATATAAGCAACATATTTCTGTTGGAATAGTTGTTGCAAGTATTATTTTTTATGCGTTTTCAACAATAGCTTATACTATTATGGCACAACGAAAACGTGGAGTTTACAGTTTGTTGAAAATCACTTCCATGAAGTTGTGGGAATATGTATGCAGTTTATCAAGTGCATGGATACTAATATCTGTATTTTGCGGAGTATTCATTTTTTCTGTCTGTGCTGTCTTTTTTGATATTAAGACTTCGTTCATCGCTTTTGTCGGATTGCTTCCGATTTTGATTATTGGAGCAGCCGGATATATATTTTTTGCTTTTTTCATTTCAAGTATAGCCAAAAATGAAGCTCATATGAGTATGATTACAAATTTAATAATATTTCCGTTATTACTTTGTAGCAATGCCTTTTATTCATTGGAGAATGTACCGTTTGTTTTCCGTATGATCCAACGTCTCAATCCTGTTCAATGGTTTTTGAACGCAATACATGCCACTCTTAATTTGAATATATCGTCTTATCTAATAAGTATGGGGCTTCTTTTGTTTTTCCTTTTAGGAATGCTGGGGCTATCTTTAAAGACATTTCATTACACAAATATTTAAATATGAAATTAAAATATCGAAATTGATTTTTGTTGATTCGGGAATATTTTTTGAACCACAGATATAACAAGGAATCTCGATTTAAGGGAGATGTTGTAAAATTTACCAAAAACCTCATGAGATATTCGTTTAGAAACAGTAAACCAAATAAGGGTTACTGTTTCTCTTTGCCTAAAATAAAGATGAGGATATAAGAAAAAGTCAATATATTAAAAAAGGTACTTGACAAAACGCTCTCTGCTATGACGTGAAATATTTCGTTTCATATATGATGTTTAAATACTATATTATGAGATTTTAATTCTTTTCTATTATACTTACAAATATAATTTAAAGTTTATTTACTGTTCACGTCTAGCTATTAATCAAAGATATCTCTCCAACACGTCATCTCGACCGGAGTGAAACGGAGCGAATCTAGCCCTAACTTTGTTTACTTGTAAACAAAAGTAGGTCTGACTGGGTAATTGTATCTTTAGATACAATTACTCTGGAGATCTCATACTTTTGGTTTAGCAAAAGTAAATGTATCGAAGATACATCAAAGACACATATTGTTTTACCAAAGTAAAAAAGCAGGGAAGTCCCTGCTTTTTCGTCTTAGTATGGATGCATTTAAGCATTAATAAAGTTTTCTAACTTTTCTTTTAATTCGTCAAATTCAAATCCACCTTTAATAGCAATCATTTCAAGAGTTGCAATATCTTTCATCATTGCAAATAATTCTGGATTATCAAGATTTGAATATTCTGGACTTAAAGTCTTTAAGAAGTTTTTAACTTCTGGATATTTTTCAACTAATTCACCAATTTTTGTACTTTTTTCTAATTTCATAGTATTTCTCCTTTTCTCTAATCAATTTAATTACTCTTTATATGATTTATTATTTATGTTAATAATATTATAACCTTATTTGTATTGAAAATCTGTTGCATTTGAAACAAAAGAAAAAAAATTTTGAACTTTTTGAAAAAATGTAAATATAAATTTTTACATAAAAAAATTCCTATGAGAAAAACTCATAGGAATTGGTCGGGGTGAGAAGATTCGAACTCCCGGCCCCATGGTCCCAAACCACGTGCGCTACCAAACTGCGCTACACCCCGATACGATTACCTACATATTATATAACTTTTATTTTATTTTGTCAACACTTTTTTTAATTTTTCATGCTAATAAGTCGTTTATAGTTGATTATTACATCATGTAGGATCAATCGTAAAATTATTTATTCTTTGAATGTAAATTTTTTATATCTTCTTCTGTAGGTTTATCATACAGAAAAGTTTTTACAACTGCAAAAGTTTCTCTTATATATGATGAAAGAATAGCACCACCTGGAGTATTTGCAGGAACTGTCCTTGCTAAAATTCCAAATCTATAAAGTATAAATTTTGCTCTAAATAGATGATAACTAGATGATATTACCATTATTTCAGATGGCTTTTTATCAAGTTTTTCAAGAGCAAATTTTATATTCTCATAAGTATTTTTACTACTGGTTTCAGTAATAAGTCTTTCTTTCGCTATTCCTTTTTCGATAAGGTATTTTTGCATATACTCAGCTTGAGAAAGCTCGTTATTATTTTCCTTTCCGCCACATAAAATAGCTTTAGCAGTCTTATATTTATTTAGATATTCAACAGTAGTATCTAATCTATTAATCAATGTTTTTGAAAGATTTCCATTATTTGCTTTAGCTCCAAGCACTAATACATAATTTTCAAAAGTATCCATCTCGTTTTTTTGAGAATGATAGATTAAAGATTGAATTAGGACGACTAAACACAAACAGATGAATAAAATAAATTTAAAAAGTTTTTTCATACTGACCTCCTTAAATGTGAGTTTCCAATTGTTTAACAAATGCTTCTAGGTAAGTTTCTTCTTCCTTTGAAAATCTATTAAAAATTGGGGAATCTATATCTAATACACCAATAATTCTATTATTTTTAAAAATCGGAATGACAATCTCTGAATTGCTCTTAACATCACAGGCGATATGGCCTTCAAAATTATGAACATTATCAATATTCAAAGTTTTTTTAAGATTTACACTCGTTCCACAAACTCCTTCTCCGTTTTGAATTCTAACACAGGCAGGAAGCCCCTGAAAAGGTCCAAGAACTAAAGTATTTGTCTTTTCATCTAAAAGATAAAAACCTACCCAATTTATTTTTTCTAAAAAGAAGTTTAATAGGGCAGATGCATTCGCCAAATTAGCTATCATATTATCTTCATTACAACATAATAAATACAAATCTTTTATTAAAGAAGAGTATTCTTCTCCTAGATTACCTTCATATTTGACTGGATTAAACATAAAAACCTCCTTAATACTATTTACTATCAACATAAAATTTTTATAAGGTTATATTTTAGTAGTGGTTACATACAAGAAGCTGATTCAACTCGTTTAATAGAGCTTTTAAGCTATTTATTTTACTTAATTATAAATCATTATATTTTTCGCCTTCGAATTCTATAAAATCCTTTATCGCCTTAGAAACTTTTCCACTAATTGCGTCATCAAAACTTTCCTTTAAATTATTTAATATAGCTTTGGTCCTTTTTACTTCACCTGAAAGTATCCAATCTGTATGTGTTGAGTAAAATCTAATTTTATATATTTTTTCATTACTAAAAGTACTTCTAATAGTATTCTTGTCTAAAAATTTTTGAAATTCTAAATTGCTATTTTTATTTTCGTTAAAATAATTATTAACAGTATTCTGAAAATTTGTTGATTCTGAACTAATCATATAATCTCCTTATTCTATTTGCTATCTTTATAATTTTCCTCAATATCCATTTTTAATCTTTTTATTCTACTTTCGTATTCATCTTCATTTATTCTAAATTGTTTATTAATTTTATTTGCATTTTCAAGATATACCATATCTACATTATTATAATACTGACCAAAAATAATATTTAAATTACTTAATTCATTATTATAATTTCCATTACTACGAAGATAATTAATAGAATTTTGTCTATTTTCATCAATCATTTCAATAAGTTTTCTCTTTTTCTCTTTTAAATCTTTGATTTTTTCTTCGTAATTCTTTTTTATGTTATTATATTCTTCTTGTAAATTTTCTAGTTCTATATTTTTCTTCTTTAAATCTACATACCTTTCGTCCATAAATCAAAATCCCTTTTTAAATATGCATCATTTGCCAACATTTCTTCAATAGTTTTATTTACCTTTTCATACAACTCTATAAAATTTTCATTTATTTCTT
>NZ_JAYKBQ010000006.1:0-77038 GCF_035282425.1 Parvimonas sp. M20
AATATTATTCATAAAAGAGAGTTCCTTTCTAGTTAATTTTTTTGTTTTAATAATTATACAGGATATTCTCTTTTTTTTGTACCCTTGGTCTCACATCAATTGTATCATAACATTTTGACGATGCAATTAAGGCAATACAGGATAAAGGCATAAAATTAATTAAAATAAGAGAGCATATAAATGCGTCTGAACAGATGTATCAAAGACTATTTGCTGAGTAGGTGAATGTTATGAATACTTTGATATTAGAATGTAAAAAATTTATAAGAAGTAGAATATTTGTAGTAATTTTGGGAGTTGTACTTATATTGTTAGCTTCTTTATTTTATAAAAATTATTTAAACTATCAACAAGTAGATGTGGATAAAAAACATGAATTACTTATGATTAGGGAAAAAATATCATCGATTTTATATCCGAGTGATATGAAATCTCCTTGTATATATTCTGGTGATAAAGATAAAATGGATTTGTTAAAGTAATCTCTTGATATAGCTGAAAATACTGTAAAACTTAGATATAGTGGAAATGAAAGAGGCTTTATGGAGAGTGCAATTGTGATGTACGAAAAAATTATTGAGATGCATGAAAACGGGATAAATTTTTCTATGTCAAAAAGTTATACACAACACGAAAAAGAAAGGCTATCAGAAGTAATTAAAGTAAATGGAACTTATCAATATGAAGAAGCCCCATTGGATGGTGTTTTACTTGAATATAATAATATAAAATATATTCTAGCCGTGATTTTTTTGATGACTCTGTCTTACTTCTTTATAACTACCTATTTAGATTTTTACTATCATAAGGGGTTTTTGTTTACTCTTCCGATGAAAAAGACGAGTTTTATAGTTTCAAAGGCAATTATTTCTTTTATTATTAATATTGTATTAATAATAAGTCAGTTTGGATTAAGTTTAGTTTTTTCATACTTTTGGAAGTGGAAAATTGATTTTGATTATCCTGTTTTTCACGAGTTGGCAGGTGGATTTTTACCTGTAAAAAAGGCTTTACTTAATTATATTGAAATAGAAATTGCAGTATGTTTTATTGCATTGCTTATTTCTACTGTTTTGTATAGTTTATATATTAAAATAAAAAAATAAATTTTTTTACTGTGAAATAGTTTGAAAATCATTTTACAGTATTTTTTGTACTTATAAATTTAAGTTGATAAATATTAACTTTAATAAAAATTATGTATTTTATAGGGAAATTTTTATAGATTTATATTCTTAAAGTGTTTTATTTTATTAAAAACTATGATATAATTATGTTGGAGTTTGTAAACGATTTAATTATAATTATAAATTTATTTTTAAAGGAGTGATAAAATGTCAGCACCTACTATAAAAGATGTAGCTAAATTAGCAGGAGTTTCAATCTCTACTGTTTCAAGAGTTATGAATGAATCAAAACCTGTTAGTCCAGAATCAAGAAGAAAAGTTTTAGATGCAATAAAAAAATTGGATTTCAAGCCTAATGAATTGGCAAGAAGTCTTGTAATGAGAAAATCAAATATGATTGGGGTAATTGTGAAAGATATTGGTATTTCTTATATGGCTCAAATCATTAGAGGAATTGAAGAAATCGGTAGAATGTACAATTACGATATTTTACTTTCTAGTACGTATGGAGATATTGAAGTAGAGCATAAGATTATCGAATTTATGTGCACTAAACAAGTTGAAGGTATAATTATGATTAGTGAAAAGATTAATCCTGAAATCTTGTTTAAGTTGAAAAGTAAAAAAATTCCTTTTGTTAGACTTGATAAATTTTACGAATATACAGATGAACATACTGTAAGTATTGATTATAAATCAACTTGTAACAAAATGACAAATTATCTTGTAGATGAAGGTCATGAAAGTATCGTTTTTATAAGTGAAGATGTTACAAGTAGAATTGGTAGAGAAAAACTTGCAGGATTTAATGAAGCTATTGCACAAAGAAAAGTAAAATCAGCACTTATAAATGCAAAAGATATAACAGTTCAAGCAGGGTATGATATGGGAAAAGAAATTTTCAAACTTATCAATGAAAATAAATCAACTGTTGTTTTTGCAAGTGAAGATGCTTTGGCTATCGGATTTATAAGTTATTGTTACGATAATGGTCTTAAAGTTCCACAAGACATTTCAGTTGCAGGGTTTGGAGATGATTTAATTGCTTCAATTTACAGACCTGCACTTACAACCATAGAAGAGCCATATTATGATATGGGAGCAATTTCTATGAGAAAGTTGATTAAGGAACTTAGAAATGAAGAAAAATTAAAAGATGTTACAATCTTACCTTCAAGAATAATTGAAAGAGGTTCGGTTGCAACATTTACTAAGAAAAAAAAGTAAAAAAATTTTAAAAATGCTCTTCTTTTTGAAGAGCTTTTTTTGAAATGAGAGAAGGTGATTTAATGGGGATATATTGGGCTGTCCGAGATGGCTTTAAAAAGGCAAAAACCAGATTTTTATTTGGTCTTATTTTTGATATTTTAAGTAGTTGGATTTTAATTTATATAATATTTTTAGTTGGAAATGTTGTAGATTTATTTAAAAGTCCAAATTTTGAAGCTATAAAAGTTTATAAATATGTGGGCTTAATGATATTTTTAGGAGTAGTTAACTTTTTTAGTTTTATGACTTTTTCATATGTAGCTTATGGCTCGGGTGCAAAACTAAAAATGTATTATAAAGATATAATCTTTAGAAAAATCTTAAAAAAATCTCCCGATTTTTTTCAAAAAAATACTGCAGGGGATATAATTGGACTTGCAGATAATGAAACTAAATATATATATGATTATTTTACTTTTGGAATTTTAATGGCATGTGATTCTATTATTATGCCTATGATATGTGCAATTTACTTAGTATTTTTTATCTCTTGGAAACTTACAATTGCAGTTATGTTTCCTTTCGTTTTTACAGCCATTATTACGAATAGTATAAGTAAAAAGATTGGGAAAGCGAATGAAAAAATGAATTTGACTTTTGGAAAATCAAGTCAAGAAATTTTAGAAATAATTGAGGGAATAAAACTTATAAAAAGTTATGTAAATGAGGAAATTAGGCAAAATCATATTTCCAAAGTAATTAAATATTATTTTGAGTTGGCATATATTGAAGCAAATCTTTGGGTAATGTCTTTCTTTTCCAATACTTTTATCAGAACAATTTCTATGGTAATTGGACTTTTTTATGGGGCAATTTTGGTAAGAAATGGAAGTATGTCAGTTGGGAAATTGGTGGCATTTTTTGGACTTGGAGAAATTTTAACTTGGTCTTTTTGGGGACTTGGAGATTGTATAAATACTTATAAAAGGGCTTTGGTTTCGATAAATAGAATAAATCTTTTGCTTGATGATAAGACGGAAATAGAAAATGGAGCTAAGATTTTAGAAGATTTTTCCAATATGGAATTTAAAAATTTTTCTTTTAGTTACCCCGAAGAAAAAGCAGTTTCACTTAAAGATATTAGCTTTAAGTTAAATAAGGGGGAAACTTTAGGAATAGTTGGAAAAAGTGGAAGTGGAAAGAGTACATTAGTTAAACAGATTTTACGATTTTATAATTTTGATAAAAATAGAATCTTTATAAATGATATTCCTTATGAAAACTATGACATTACATCAGTAAGAAATAAATTCGGATATGTAAGTCAAGAGAATATTTTACTTTCTAAAACTGTCAGAGAAAATATTTTATTTGGAAGTATTGCAGAAAATGACGAAAAAATTGTAAATGTTATAAAAAAGGCAGATTTTTATAAAGATATACAAAATTTAGAAAAAGGACTTGATACAGTTGTTGGAGAACGTGGACTTGGACTTTCTGGAGGACAAAAGCAAAGAATTTCTCTGGCAAGAGCTTTATATCGAGATCCTGAAATTCTGATTTTAGATGATTCTTTTTCTGCCATTGATGCTAATACTGAAAGTAAAATTGTAAATTCTCTTAAAGAAAATAGAAAAAATAGAACAAATATAATTATTTCTCATAGAATTTCTGCAGTTGAACATTCTGATTTGATTTTAGTTATGGACAATGGAGAAATAATCGACAGAGGCACTCACGAAGAACTTATTTCAAGAGATTCTTGGTATAAGGAACAATTTGAGTATCAAAGTTTGGATAAGGAGGAAGAAGATGAAAACTAGTAAGATGAAATTTTTAACTTCCTACCTTTTAGAAGAAAAACTTTTACTTTTTACAGGATCAATATGTACTGTATTTAGAGTTTTTCTAGATGTATATTTGCCAATTGTAGTTTCTTCAATTATAGATTCAGATTTAGTCAATATGGAAAACTTTTATCCGTTTTTGATTCAAAAAATATTGTTATATTTTGGCTTAAATTTGATCGTTTCAGGATTGTTTATTGCAATTAGATTTTCTTTTAATAAACTAGCTTGTAATATTGCATATAAAATTCAATTTAATTTAATTAAACGTATGCAAAACTTTAAAATGCAATATTTTGACAGCTCTTATGCAGGAGATTTGGTTTCAAGATTTACAACAGACACAAATACAATTAAAGAGTTATACCAAACTCTCTTAAATGAGCTTTTAGCTTTCGTTCTTAACTTGTTTGTTATGCTTATAGTTATGTTTTATATCAGTCCGTATTTATTCTTAATTGTTTTGATTTACTTGCCTATGATGTATGTTGTAACAAAATATTATGGACAAAAACTTACAATAGTTACTAAGACTATAAGAAAACATGAGGGGATTACAAGCTCAATTTATAATGAAACAATTAAATCATTACCTGTAATTCAAGTTTATGGAAATGAAGATTTGATGATTGAATCTTTTGAAAGAGAAAATGAAGAGGTTCAAAAGAATTATATAAAAAGAACTATATTAAATGCTTTATTCTCTTGGAATTTAATTGATTTTGTTATGATTTTTACAAATGCTATGATAATCTTAGTCTTTACAATTTTAAAGATTAATGGTTTGGGATTAAGTGTAGGTATTTTGTATGTTTTAATTGAGTATAATAAAAGAATTTTAAAACTTTTTATGAATTTCTTATCACAAATAAATAGATATAAAACAGCACTTGTTTCTTGCGACAGAATAATTAAAATTTTTGAAATAGAAGAAGAAAAAACTACGGACAGAGCAATTGAACTTGAAGGAAATATCGAATTTAAAAACGTAGGATTTGAATACAAAGAAAATGTTCCAGTTTTAAAGGATGTTAATTTTAAACTTGACAAAGGAAAATCTATTGCGTTTGTAGGAGCTACCGGAAGTGGAAAGTCAACTATAATGAATTTGATTTTAGGATTTTATGAAAATCAAAAAGGAGATATTCTACTTGACGGGCAAAATATAAAAACATTAAGCAAAGCTTCTTATAGAAAACAAATGGCTGTAGTTCTTCAAGACCCATATATTTTCACAGGAAGCATAAGAGATAATATCACACTTAAAGATGAAAGTATAACTGAAAGTGAAGTTTTAGATGCAATTGTAAAAGTTGGTGGTAAAAATCTTTTACAAAAAAGAGATAATAATTTAGATTATGAACTGGCAATAAGTGGTTCGGATTTATCTCTTGGAGAAAAACAAATCATTTGCTTTGCAAGAGCCATCGTAAGAAATCCAAAAGTTTTAATATTAGATGAAGCAACTGCAAACATCGATACTGAAACGGAAAAAATAATTAATTATGGAATTGAAGTATTAAAACAGGGTAGAAGTACGATGATTATTGCACATAGATTGTCCACTGTAAAAAATTGTGATACAATAGTTATGATAGAAAATGGAAAAGTTTTAGAAACAGGTACACATGACGAGCTTATTGCTTTGAATGGAAAATATAAAACTTGGTACGAAATTCAATCTGCAAAAGGGGACAATAATGAAGCAAGAGTATTATGATTTATATGATATAGTTATTAAAGATATAAATACTGAAGGATATTTTGTTTATTCAAAAAGGGCTAAAAAACTTATTAAAGAAAAAACAAATATGACCGTTGATCAACAAAAAAGAGCATTTCAATTTTTTGAACTTATGGGATATTTTAATCAACACGATAAATTCCCGAAGATTTATATAAGGAGTAAAAAATTAAAGGGTGGTTGTTAATTCAAAAGGGCTGTAAAAAACAGCTCTTTTTTGTTGGGGAAGATATAGTAAAAAACATAAATGGTATTTTATAAATAGAAAAGACGAAATTTTTTACGTTATAATACTTATCAAAGAAAAATCCAGAACACTTCATTTAGGGCAAAATAAGTGAAGTGAATCTAGCCCTAACTTAGATTATTTACTTGTAAATAATCAATAGTAGGTCTGACGCAAAGATTGTCCAAATCTTGATTTGGGTACAATCGACTGCGGAAATCTCATACTTTTGCTTTAGCAAAAGTAAATGTATCGAAGATACATACAAAAATTATTTTAGAATTTCTTTCATAAATACTATTTCTTGTTATTAGCAAAAATAAGTAAAAACTTTTCTAAATAGTTAATTTTGTAATAATCATTTACATAAATTTAATTCTACATAATGGAGCTTTATGAGATCTCTCCGCTTCGTTTCGCTTTGCTCAACTTCGGTCGAGATGACGGATAAAGAAGTACCTTTGTTAGATAGCTTACCGTTAAATGCAAATCAGCTTTCGATTAATATAAAAATTATAAAAAAATTCACGTCATAAAACTTATCAAAAAAAGCTCCCAACGCTTAATCTGGGGCAAAATAAGTGAAGTGAATCTAGCCCTAACTTAGATTATTTACTTGTAAATAATCAATAGTAGGTCTGACGCAAAGATTGTCCAAATCTTGATTTGGATACAATCGACTGCGGAAATCTCATACTTTTGCTTTAGCAAAAGTAAATGTATCGAAGATACATACTAAAATTATTATAGAGTTTCTTTCATAAATACTATTTTTTGTAAACAAGCAATAGTCGAGAAATTTCCTAAATCCCCTGATTTTTTGCAACAAAAAAAGCAGATTGCTCTGCTTTTTACTAGTCAATATTATATCTTTTCTTGAATTTTTCAATTCTACCACCTTTTTCAACAAATCTTTGACGACCTGTGTAGAATGGATGTGAGTCAGAACTGATTTCAATTTTAACTAATGGATAAGTGTTACCATCTTCCATTTCTATTGTTTCATTTGAAGTTTTTGTTGAACCACAGATGAATTTATATCCACTTGTTGTATCCATAAAAACTACTTTATTATATTCTGGATGTATTCCTTTTTTCATTGTATTCACCTCACTTAAATATTGTAAATTAATCACTTCGCATATTATACCATATCATAAAATATAAATCAAGTAGTTTCATCGAATAAATTAAAAAAATATCTATCTATGATTGCAAAATATTTTTATAAATGTTATTCTAATAGTACATTTTTTAAATGGAATATAGAATTACGTAATGGAGAAAATAATGGAGGATAAATCAACTAGGTATTTAAGTATTTTTATTATATGCTTATTATTTGTGGAATATATTATATATGATTTTAAAAGTAGTAATTCAGAATATAATTTGATTTTTTTACTTTTATATGTTTTTTTTATAAATATTAGAACTTACCAAGTACAAAATTTAAATTATAAAAAATATAGTTTGGTTATAGATTTTATATTTTTTATATTTATGTCTGTTTATAAATTAGAAAGTTTTTATATATTAATTATAAGTTTAATTTTTCAATTATATAGATATTTAGAAATTAAATTGGCATTAATTATTAATTTTTTCGTTTATATTATTTTAGTTTCTATAAAGTTAGAGGGTATTAGTAATTTAGAAATATATTTAATATTTTATCTGATAGTAAATATTTTTATAGTAGCTTATTTTTACATTAATAGAAAAGTTGTTTCTTTGGAATATGAGAAAAAGGTTTTTGAAAGTAAATATAATGATTTAGCTTTAAAAATGCAGGAATTAAAGAAAAATCAAATAGATTTATTAGGAGAGAGTAAGACAAAAGAGAGAAATCGAATAGCCAGAGATTTACATGATTCGGTGGGTCATTTATTGTCAACTTTATCTATTCAGTTAACAGCTTTAGAAAAAATTACGAAGAGCAGAGATTTGGAAATAAGTGAAAATATTGGAGAACTAAAAGTTTTTACACAAGACGGGCTTAGAGAAGTAAGAAAAATTATTCATGATATGAAAGGTGAAAATAAAAATAGTTGGAAAGATGATATTGAAAAACTGATAAATAATTCAGGGATAAAAGTTAATTTTATAGTTAATGAAGAAACTTGGACATTAAATGAAAGACAAGAACAAGCTATTTATAGAATTATTCAAGAATTTATAACGAATAGTCAAAAGTATGCAAATACAAATAAGATTAATTTAAGTTTAATTTTTTCTGAGGATTCCCTTGTCTTAAGTATGAAAGACTTTGGAAAGGGTTGTGATGATTTTGAAGAAAAAGGCGGTTTGCTTTCAATTAGAGAAAGAGTAAATGAATTACATGGAGAAATGAATGTAGAATCTGTAAAAAATAAAGGATTTTATTTACAGGTTTATATTCCGAGGGTTATATAATGGAAAAAATAAAATTAGTAATAGTAGATGATGAAAAATTAATAAGAAGTGGATTGAAGATGATGCTTGAGGGTTATGACAATTTAGAAATAGTGGCTCAAGCAAAAGATGGAAAAGAGGGCTATGAATTAGTCAAAGAATATAAGGCGGATATGGTATTGATGGATATTAGAATGCCTGAATATAGTGGACTTGATGGGATTAGATTTATAAAAAATGCTGGATTGGAAACTAAAATTTTAGTTTTAACAACTTTTAGAGATGTTGATTATATTGTAGAAGCTATGAACTTAGGAGCATCGGGATATTTGTTAAAGGATTCTTCGGATAAAGAAATATATGATGCTATAAATTTAGCTTATTCAGGAAAGGTAATTTTAGATTCAGAAATATCAAATTTGCTTTTAATTAATCAAGAGAAGAGTACTTTTGAAAAAAATTTAGATATTAATTTGACAGAAAGAGAAAAAGATTATATAAAACTGGTTTCAAAAGGATATAATAATAAAGAAATATCCAATATATTATTTTTATCAGAAGGAACTGTTAAAAATAATATAAGTGCAATCTTATTAAAATTAAATCTTAGAGATAGAACTCAACTTGCGATTTTTGGTCATGAGCATGGCATTAAATAGTTTTTATTTAAAACAGTTATTAATTAGAAATAATTAGTAACTGTTTTTTAGTGACTAAAGTAATGGTAAAAAGTTACTTTATGTATTAGAATTTTGAGTTTGAAAAGTTTATAATAATTATACAATATTTAAGAAATGAGGATAAAATTATGGCATATATTGAAGTAAAAAATTTATTTAAATCATATAATGAAAATAGAGTGTTAAAAGATTTGAGTTTCGACATAGAAAAAGGAGAAATTTTTGGACTTATAGGACCAAATGGAGCGGGAAAGACTACTTTAATAGATATAATGACAGGATTAATTAAAGCAGATTCCGGAGAAGTTTTTATAGATGGTCTTTCAGTAAAAAAAGATATTGTTAAGATAAAGAGTAAACTTGGCGTAGTTCCTCAAGATTTAGCGCTAATGGAAAATATAAGTGCAAAAGATAATTTAATTTATTTTGGTTCTCTATACGGATTAACTGGAAAATTATTAAAAGAAAGAGTAAATGAAGCATTAATTATGACAGGTCTTTCTGATAGAAGTAAGGAAAAAGTTAAAAACTTTTCAGGTGGTATGAAGAGAAGATTAAATATAGCAGCAGCTATTTTGCATAAACCGGAGATATTAATTTTAGATGAACCAACTGTCGGGGTAGATCCTCAATCTAGAAATTTTGTATTTGATTTTTTGAAAAGAATGAATCAAGAAGGAACAACTATTCTATATATCTCCCATTATATGGAGGAAATTGAAATTTTATGTAATCAAATTTTATTAATGGATTTAGGCGTAGAGGTAGCTTCAGGAAGCAAAAATCAAATTAAGTCAATGGTTTCTCATAATTCCAAAGTTAATGTTCTTTTCGATAGACTACCAAATGAATTAATTGATAATATTAATGTCAAGGTAAACGGCGTAATTAATGCTGAAATTAAAGATAAGGAATTGATTTTAACAATATCTAATAATGATTTTTCTATGATGAGATTAATTCAAGAGATTGAAAAAACAGATTCTATTATAAAATCAGTTTCAGTTGATGAGATTACTTTAGAAGAAACTTTTATACAACTAACTGGAAAAAGCCTTAGAGATTAGGAGGAAGAAATGAATTTTAAAAAATATTTTATAGCAAATCAAAGAGTTAATTTTTCTCAAATGGGCTTGTTATTAATATCTATTTTGTTTTTGCCGTTATTATTAAGTTTGTTTTTAGGATATACTGCTGGAAATAAATTTAATCCTAGTGTACATGCTCTAAAAATTAAAACTGAAGTTGTAATTGAGGAAGAAGGTTTTATAAAAGAAAATTTGGATACTTATTTTAAAAATTTAGAAGAAGGAAAAGTTTTGAAATTAGTAGAAAAGGGGAAATCAGATTTTTCAATTAAGATTCCAAAAGGATTTTTTGAGTCTATAAAAAATGGAGATAATTCTAAAAAATTACAAATAAAAAGAGAAAAAAATACAGCAGCAGTAGAATTTGAAATTATTAAAGCTATTTGCAATTCTTTGATTAAAAATGATTTAAAAATAAAAAATTACAGTGAATTATTGGCTAATAACAACAAAGATAAAAATTTAGCCGGTGAGCTAATAAAAGAAATAGAAAGTAAGTCTATTGTTGATTATAAAGAAAATATACACAATGGAGAAAATGCTTTAACAGGAACTCAATACTATTCTGTAATTGGTTTATCTTTTTTGTTTATGACAATTTTAAGTTCTATTATAAATACTAAAAAGAAAGAACTTAGTGCTATAAACAAAAGGTTATCATTAATTCCAATTTCTACCATTAAGAGAGAGTTATATTCGTTTTTTGATAATTATATTTCATTTTTTGGAATATCTATTATTTATATAGTTTTGTTTAAATTAATAGATAGTTCTAATTTTTCTGGAAATATACTATTATTTGCTTTATTAAATATGGTATTGTTATTTTTAGTTATGTCGGTAGCTCAATTTATAGCTACTATAATAAAAGAAGAATATATATCTCTAGTAGGAAGTTTGTTTAATATGCTCCCAATTTTATTATCAGGTATGATACCTTTTGAAAGAATATTTGGGGAAAATAGTATTCTCACAAAATTAATTTATCACAATTATTATAAAGATTATTTTATAAATCCATATATCAATTTAATAAAAGGAAAATCTATTTCTGAACACATTGTTGGTTTTGCAACAATAGTTTTTATATCTCTTGTATTTTTAGCGTTATCCTTGAATATAAGTAAGAAGAGAGAGGAGTATTAGAATGAATTTTTTTAAATTATTAATTGCACAGATAAATAGAATTCTAAGAACTAAGGAAGTTATTGTTAGTATGGTAGCTTTTACTTTTATTGGAATGGCTTTTGTATTCCTTTATAATTCTCCGATTAAAAAATCTGATAATAATATAAGTGAAACACATACTAACAAAGCTATAGTTTGGGGGGAAAATAATGAGGCTTTAAAAAGTTCATTGATTGAAAAAAATTACAAACCTTCTTTTGAAACTAGTTTAGATAAAGCAAAAGATAGATTGGACACTGGAGATATTTCAATTATATATGAAATACCTGATTCTTATGTGCAAAAATTAGTTAAAGGTCAAAAAGAGGAAATAAAAATATATGTAAGAAAGGCTAATAATAGATCACAGCTTTTTGAAACGGAATTTTCTGAAGTTGTAAATAAAGAAGTAGAAAAAGAAACATTAAAAAGTAATGGAATCTATGAAGAAAATAAATTAAAATTAGACTATGTTAATTATTTTGATTTACAAGAAAACGAAAAAAATACCTCATTTTCTTCTTTAACAATAATGAATTTGATGATAATATATATATTGCTTAATACATCATCAGTATCAGGAGATTTATCGCTTAGTAGGGAAAATAAAATGATAAAAAGAATGTTGTTATCACCAAATAAGTCTTTATCAATAACAAGTTCATTTTTACTTAGCCACTTTTTAGTACTATCTACTTTAAATATATTAGTGATTCTAATGTATAAGAAAATATATGGATTTAATCAAACAGAACTTGTTTCCTTTATAATTTCAATTTTATTGATGACATTATTTACAATATCACTCGGTATTTCTATTTTTAGAATTTTTAAAAATAAAATATTCTTAGGAATAGCAGGGGTTGTTATACCAATGTTAATAATTGGAATGACATTAGCAGGTGATGTAATGGAAAATGCTATTGTAAAGAAAATATCATATTTATCTCCACTTACATGGGTTTTTGAAATAATAACTAAACAAGTTTTGTTTCCAAATATTTTTATAGTAATTTTAATGTCCTTAGTACTTTTAACTATGGGAAGCTATAGATTAGAAAAATATGTAAAAAATTAAATTTTTAATAGGAATGTTATTGTAAAATAATGTTCCTATTTTTCTTAGAATTTAATTTTAATAGAAATTATGATATAATTAAATTCATATTAGTTTAAAAATATTTTTTAAGTTTAGGAGATAATTATGAGTAGAGCAGATGATATATTTATTTCAATGTGTAAGGATATACTTGAAAATGGAGTAGATACAAAGGGAGAAAAAGTTCGTCCTGTTTGGGAAGATGGAACAAAGGCATATACGATAAAAAAATTCGGAGTTGTAAATAGATACAATTTAGCCGAAGAATTTCCGGCTTTGACACTTAGAAAAACAGCAATTAAATTGTGTACAGATGAAATGCTTTGGATATGGCAAAAGAAGTCCAATAATATTAAGAATTTAAAGAGTCATGTTTGGGATGAGTGGGCTGATGAAAATGGAAGTATCGGAAAGGCTTATGGTTATCAACTCGGAGTTAAACATAAATATAAGGAAGGAATGTTTGATCAAGTTGACAGAGTTATTTATGATTTAAAAAATAATCCTTATAGTAGAAGAATAATTACAAATATTTATGTTCATGAAGATTTATCCGAAATGAATTTATATCCTTGTGCATATAGTATGACTTTTAATGTTACAGGTAAAAAATTAAATGCTATTTTAAATCAAAGGAGTCAAGATATTTTGGCAGCAAATAATTGGAATGTTTGTCAATATGCAATTTTGATTCATATGCTTGCAAGAGAATGTAATTTGGAAGTTGGAGAGCTTGTTCATGTAATAGCTGATGCTCATATCTATGATAGACATGTTCCGATTATAAAAGAACTTATTACAAGAGAAAAATTTCCTGCTCCAAAGGTTACTTTAAATCCTGATGTTAAAAACTTTTACGATTTTACATCAGATGATGTTATAATAGAAAATTATAAATGTGGAGAACAAATAAAAGATATTCCGATTGCAATTTAGGAGAAAATTATGAAAAGAAAAATTAATGTTTTTGATTATGCCAAAGAAATAATGTTTGCAGTTGAAAAAGGAGTTTTACTTACTACAAAGTCAAAAGAAAAGGTAAGTACAATGTCAATTGCTTGGGGAACTTTGGGAATAGAATGGAATAGACCGATTTTTACAGCATTTGTTAGAGAAAGTCGTTTTACAAAAAAATTACTTGATGAAAGTGGAGAATTTACTGTAAATATTTTTTTAAATAATTTTGATAAAAATATTATTGGAGTTTGTGGAACTAAGTCAGGAAGAGATACTGATAAAATTAAAGATTTGAATTTAACTTTGATTGAACCTGAAATTGTGGATGTTCCCGTGATAAAGGAATTGCCTTTAACTTTGGAATGTAAGGTTATTTATAAACAAAAACAGGATGAAAATGCAATTCCTAAGGAAATAAAAGAAAAAAATTATCCTGAAAATGTGTCAGGAGAATTTTATGGAGCAAACAGGGATTACCACACAGCTTATTATGGAGAAATTGTAAGTGCATATATAATAGAATAAAATTAAAATTTTGTGTCAATTTTATAAAATTGACACTTTTTTAATTGTGAAATTATAAAAATATATTGACAAAATTAATTAAATTATATAACATATAGAGAGTTTAAAGATTATACGGAGTTGTTTTTATGGAATATAGAATTTTAAAAAGCGAAGAAATGGAAAAGGCATTCGCTTTGCGAGAGGAAGTTTTCGTAGATGAACAAAAAGTTCCACTTGAATATGAAGTTGATGACAGAGATAGTTTAGAAGATACAATTCATGTGGGAGTTTTTGAAGGAGATGAGCTTCTTGCAACTGCAAGGATTATGAATATAAATAAAGACATTGTCTATTTTGGAAGAGCCTGTGTAAAGAAATCTTGCAGAGGAAAAGGAGTAGGAAAGTTTTTATTTATAAGTATGGAAGAAACCGTAAAAAAATTTAAGAAAGAAAATGAAAAAAAGATAATTAGATTTTCAGCACAATATCATGCAATGACCTTTTATGAAATGTTAGGTTATACAAAAGATAATGATGATATTTTTGTTGAAGTGGGAATAGAACATATTTCGATGAGTAAGATTGTGTAAGGAGTTAGTTTTGTATAAAAATTTAGTTATAGTAGAATCTCCAACAAAGGCTAAAACAGTTAGCAAAATGCTTGGAAGTAATTACAAAGTTGTAGCAAGTGTTGGACATATAAGAGATTTACCTAAAAGTAAAATGGGGATAGATATAGAAAATAATTTTGAACCTGAATATATAAATGTAAGAGGAAAAGCATCTAAGATTAAAGAATTAAAAGAGCTTTACAAAAATTCTGAAAATATATATCTTGCAACAGACCCCGACAGAGAGGGAGAAGCAATTTCTTGGCATATTGCCTACCTTTTGGGTCTTGATATTAATGATAATAACAGAATAGAATTTCATGAAATTACTAAAAAGAGTATCAAAGAATCTATAAAAAATTCAAGAAAAATAGATATGAATTTAGTAAATTCACAACAAGCCAGAAGAGTTTTAGATAGACTTGTAGGATATAAACTATCTCCAATTCTTTGGAAAAAAATAAAGAGTGGACTTTCAGCAGGACGTGTTCAATCTGCAACTTTAAAAATTATCTGTGAACGTCAAGAAGAGATAGATAATTTTGTTCCGGAAGAATTTTGGAAGATTGAAGGGATACATAATGTCCAAAATATAGAGTTTAAATCACTATATTATGGAGAATATGAAAATAAAAAAATAGTAAAAAAAGAGATAAAAAATGAAAAAGAGGCTTTAAAAGTTGTAGAAAAAACAGATAAAGATAATTTTATCGTGGAAGATGTAAAAAAGGTAAAAAAAGAGAGAAAACCACAACCACCTTTTACTACAAGTACATTACAACAAGAAGCGGGAAGAAAATTAGGTTTTTCAAGCTCAATGACAATGAGTATTGCTCAACAACTTTATGAAGGGATTAATGTTGGTAAAGAAGGCTCTGTCGGTTTAATTTCATATATGAGAACTGACTCAACTAGAATTTCATCAGAAATAGTTGCAGAGACTATCGAGTACATTACCGAAAATTATGGGAAAAATTATGCAAGTAAAGGTAATGAGTACAATTTAAAGAAAAAAAATTCACAAGATGCTCATGAGGGTGTTAGACCAAGTAGTATTTTTAGAAGTCCTGAAAAAATAAAAAGCTATTTAACTGCAAATCAATATAAACTATATAAATTGATTTGGGAAAGAACAGTCGCTTCTCAAATGAAGGCAGAAAGTTATGAAAGTACACAAATAGTTTTAAATTCTAATAATTGTATCTATAAATTAAATGGAAGATACACTTTATTTGACGGATTTTCAAAAATATATACTTCAAGTGATATTAAGGATGAACCTTTGCCTAAATTAGAAGTAAAAGATGTAATAAATGCTGAAAAAATAGAAAAAAGCCAACATTTTACAAAACCGGTTGCCAATTTTACAGAGGCTACTTTGGTTAAAAAACTTGAAGAAAATGGAATTGGAAGGCCAAGTACCTATGCAAGTATTATAAATAGTTTGACAAGCAGATTTTATATTTTAATTGAGAATAAAAAAATTATTCCGACAGATTTAGGAAAAAATGTAAATAAGTTTTTAGTTTCCAACTTTGAAACAATTATAAACGAAAAATTCACTATGGAAATGGAAGAAAAGCTCGATGAAATAGCTGAAAATAAAAAGGATTGGAAAAAAGTTATTTCAGACTTCTATGCTGTATTTGAAACATTTTTGAAAAAGTCTGAAGGAGATTCAGAAGATTATAAAATAAAAGATGAAGTCCTTGATGAAAAATGTCCACAATGTGGTAAAAATTTGGTTATCAAAAAGACAAAATTCGGTAGATTTATCGGTTGTAGCGGATTTCCTGATTGTAATTATATAAAAAAGGAAGTTAAAGATACTGGGGTAAAATGCCCTAAATGTGGCGGAAGAATAATCGAAAAAATTTCAAAAAAGAGAAAAGTTTTTTACGGCTGTGAAAATTATCCTGAATGTGATTATGCAATTTGGGACAAGCCGATAGTTGATAAAAAATGCGAAAAATGTGGAAAATTCTTAGTGGAAGTTAAAAACAGATTTAAACATGCACTAAAATGTTCCGATGAAAATTGCGATTTTGAAATTGATTTAAAGAAAAAGAAAAATGAAAAATAAAAGATTAGAACTTAACAAATTTGCTTTTCCACTTATGGTAAATTTTATCCTAAGTTATATTTTGGAGTTATCCGATATTGCTATTGTTGCAAGAGTTTCAACACCTGCATTTAATGCAGTAAATTTGATTTCTTCAACATTATATACTATAAGTGGAGTTTTGGGAGCGACTGCAATAATTATAAATACAAAACTTGGAGAAAAACTGGGACAGGGAGATGAAAAAGGTCTAAATTATGAATTCTTTTCATCTCTTGCTATTAATATTTTTATGGGAATTTTATTCTTATTATTGATGTTGCTCGTAAATACATATTTTTTAAAAATATTCTATAATTTGTCTGGAGAAACTTTGGAACAGGGGATTTTGTTCTCATATCCTATGAGTTTTTGTGTCTTGTTACAACTATGTTTATTTACATTTGGGGCATATTTTAGAATTTCAAATATGACAAAGTGGATTTTAATAGGATCTACTGTTTCTTCAGTTTTAAATTTGGGTTTAGATTATTTGTTTGTTCTTGGAAAATTCGGTTTTCCAAAACTTGGAATTACTATGGTCGGATTTAGTACAGTTTTTTCAATGTTTGTAAATCTTCTTATTTACATTTTTGTATTGAAAAATAAATTAAATTTAAATTTTGAATTAATAAAAAGCTATTTTATAAATGGAATTAATCATTTTAAATTAGCTTTTCCTATTATGATACAGGAAATTTTTGACGGAACTATTTTTGTTATTATTTTCAATATGATTGTTATTAGAATAGGGAATAACGAATTTGCTGGATATTCAATAATTACAAATTTAATTATGTTTTTATTTACTTTTAAACATATCTATGGCTCTGCGACTTTGAGTTTAATAAGCATAAGTTCCGGAGAGAAAAACTTTAGAAATTTGATAGATTATCCTAAAATTTCTGTTAAGATTACAACTGTATTATTTATCTTTGGAAGTGCATTATTCTTTATTTTTAGAGAATATTTACCTAAACTTATTACAGATGACGTTTCTGTACAAAATATCGCTACAAAATTTTTGATATTTTTCTTAATTGCAAATATTTGTAGTTCATATTCATACATATATAAATGTGCTTTACAGGGTTTGAATAAAAATATGTTTTTATTAAAAACAACTGCAGGGGTAAATATCTTAAGTCTTATTTTAATGTTGATATTAACACAAGTTTTTGATTTATCTCTATTTGGAGTTGCATTTGCACAATTCGTAAATGAATGTATCTTGAGTGTAATATTTTTGAAATATTATAGATATATTGTAACTGATGAATTTTATAATTTGACAAAAGAGTAATTAATGTATATAATTTATTTGGTTAAAATATTTAGATTTTTTTATAAAAAACTTTTGGAGGCTGGTTATGAAAATATTAGTTGTTATTGATGTTCAAAATGATTTTGTTGATGGTAGATTGGGGACTCAAGAAGCTATAAATATGATACCAAATTTAAAGGAAAAAATTAAAAACTTTGACGGAGAAATTATTTATACAATGGATACTCATGATGATAATTACTTAAATACTCAAGAGGGTAGAAAACTTCCTATAAAACATTGTATAAAGGGGACTGATGCTTGGAAAATCAGAGAAGGTATTTATAAAGAAAATTGTAAAATTTTTGAAAAAGCAGGTTTTGGATCCAGCGACTTAGTTGAGTATTTAAAAAGCGTAAACGAAAAAGAGCAAATTGAAAGCATAGAATTTGTTGGAATTTGTACAGATATTTGTGTGATTGTAAATACTTTAATGATTAAAGGATTTTTACCTGAAATTGAATTAATCGTAGATAGTAAATGTTGTGCGGGAGTTACTCCACAAAGTCATAATACAGCATTGGAAGCCATGAAAATGTGTCAAGTTGATATTTTATAAAAAATAAATTATTTAATTAAGTAAAAAATGCAATAACACGATATGCAATAATATACCATTGCATATCGTGTTTTTTTATATTATAATTATATTGAGGTGATTTTATGAAATTTATTGGAAGAAAATATGAACTAAAAGAGTTAAATTTAGAATATGAAAATGGAAAATTTGCCTTATCTGTAATATATGGAAGACGAAGAGTTGGAAAAACCTATTTAATTCAAGAATTTATAAAAGAAAAAGAGGGCTATTATTTTGTTGCTACTGAATCAAACGAACTAATAAATCTTAGTTTAATTTCAAAAGCGATATATAAGGCTTGTGGAAATTTAGAAGGATTACCTGATTTCAGTAATTTCGAAAGTGCATTAAGATATTTATTTCAATATAGTATAGACAAAAGGATAATTTTTGTTATTGATGAATTTCCTTATTTAGCTGAATCAGCACCATATATTTCATCATTAATACAAAATTTGATAGATGAATATAGAGAAAAAAGTAAATTATTTCTTATACTTTGCGGTTCATCTATGAGTTTTATGGAGGAACAGGTTTTAGGGTACAAGAGTCCTTTGTATGGAAGAAGAACAAGTCAATTTAAAATAAATGCTTTTAATTATTTGGAATCCGGAGAGTTTGTCAATTCATATTCAGATAAAGAAAAATCAATAGTTTTTGGATTAACTAATGGGGTTGCTGAATATTTAACATTTTTTGACGAAAATCTGTCTTTAAAAGAAAATATAATAAATATTTTTTTAAAACCAAGTGGTCGTTTGTATGAAGAACCTCTTAATCTATTAAAACAAGAATTAAGACAGCCAAAGTTTTATAATGATATTTTATTTTCGATTTCCGCAGGAGCTAGTAAACTAAATGAAATATCCACAAAATTAAATGTAGTTAGTGGTGGTTTAGCTCATTATCTAAATTCTCTTATAGAGCTTGGAATTATAGAAAAAAAGACGCCTGTACTCAATAGAAAAACAAAAAGACCTATTTATGTTATAAAAGATACTATGTTTCTATTTTGGTATAAATTTGTTCAAACCAACTTAAATATGATAAATATAGGACTGGGAGAAGTTTTATATGAAAGCATAGAAAAAAATTTGAATGATTATATGGGAGATGTTTTTGAAAAAATCTCTATTGAATATTTTGAAGAGAGATTAAAAAAGTCAAAAGTTTCATTTATTCCAACTGATTATGGTAATTGGTGGGGAACAGATAAAGAGTTAAAAAAAGAGTCAGAAATTGATATGTTGGCTTATAATAATGAAAATGAATTTTTATTTGTCGAAGCTAAGTGGAATAATAGCAAAGTTAAACAAGATGTTTTAGACAATTTGATTAATAAGTCTTATAATTTTAGATATAAAAAAGCTACTTATTGGATTACAAGTTTATCTGGATTTGAAAAATTTAAAATTGAAAACAATGTTGAGCTTGTAGATATTGGAAGCATGTATAAAATATAACTTCTATAAAAAATGGAGAGATTTTGTGTTTATATGAGCATTGTTTTGTTGTAAAGATAATTGGTATATGGTATAATAGACAATAATTAAAATAGAGCTTCTCTATTTTGATTTTGATATATTTATTATATGGAGGTGAGATAATGGATTGTATATTTTGCAAAATTGTTAATGGAGAAATTCCATCAAATAAAATTTATGAAGATGATGATATAGTTGCATTTAATGATTTATCCCCTCAAGCTCCGATTCATTTTTTAGTAATCCCTAAAAAACATATTGAATCTTGTAATTTCATAGATAAGGAAAATTCTGAAGTGGTTGGAAAGATATTTTTAAAAATTTCCGAACTTGCTAAAGAAATGGGATTTGATGAATCAGGTTATAGAATTATAAATAATTGTAATGAAGACGGCGGACAAACTGTTAAGCATTTACATTTTCACGTTCTTGCAGGACGTAGTTTAAATTGGCCACCGGGCTAAAATTAAAATTATCTTAAAATTTTTTATAAATTTTATCAATTATACTAAAAAAATATAGTGAATTTACTTGAATTTATATCATTTTTGTTGTATAATATTTATGTTATTTCTCAAGACAGTTTGTCTATATAAGAGAGGGGGGATATCATGGCAGAGATCAGAGTTGGCGAAAACGAATCTTTGGATAATGCGTTGAAAAGATTTAAAAGACAATGTGCACGTGCTGGAGTGCTTTCAGAATATAGAAAAAGAGAACATTACGAAAAGCCAAGTGTAAAGAGAAAGAAAAAATCAGAGGCAGCAAGAAGAAAAAAGAAAAAATTCTAAGCTGTTTAAAATTTAATTGTTTGAATTAACTAAAGTCCTTTTTTAAGGACTTTTTTTATTACGAAGTAACAAGGTTCTGGGGCACCCGCCCGATGCAAAGCATCGAGGAAGGGTGATGTTCTTATTGTGAAACAACAAGGTTCTCGGGTATGCTGAGGTTCTTATTGCATATAAAGTATAATATTTCGATTAATAGCCCAACATAAAAAGTTAATAAAAATTAATAATAATTTTTAAACTTTATAGAAAATAAACAGGTTCACGTCACAATACTTTGCAAAGAAAAATTCCTAACACGTCATCTTGACTGGAGCAGAGCGAAATGGAGAGATCTCATACTTTTGCTTTAGCAAAAGTAAATGTATCGAAGATACATACAAAAATTATTTTATAATTTTTTTCAGAAATATTGTTGCTTGTTACAAGTAAAAATAAGTTTTAAAGAACTTTTATAAATAGTTAATTTTGGAATAATCAATTACATAAATCTAGTTCTACGTAACGGAGCTTTATGAGATTTCTAGAAGAATTACTTAAGTATAAGTAAACTTTGGGATTGGATAATCTTTAAAAGTGAAGTGAAAATTAAATCATAAGATAGTTTATTTTTTTATTTAAAATATTGATTTTTATATAAACACTTGATATAATATAATAAACTGTTGTTTAAGGAGGTATTATGACAAAAAGAGAACAAGAACTTTTAGATATAATAAAAGAAAATCCTTATATCTCTCAAAATGAACTGGCTGATTTACTTAATATAAAGAGATCGTCTGTTGCAGTTCATATTTCAAATTTGATTAAAAAGGGATATTTGGTCGGAAGAGCCTATGTGATTAACTCTAATTTATCAAAAGAAGTTTGTGTTATTGGTGGATGTAATATTGATTTTATTGCAAAAAGTTTTGAAAAAATAAATATGAAAGACTCAAATCCGGGAACTTTGGAATATTCTTTTGGAGGAGTTGCAAAAAATATTGCTGAAAATTTACTAAAAATGGGAATAGAAAATAAATTTATTTCTGTATTTGGCGATGATGTTTATTCAAAAGAAATCAAAGATTATTTGAAAAAAATCGGATTGGATTTTTCAAACAGTAAATTTTTAACCAATAGAGGTATGTCAAATTATATTTCTATTTTGGATGAAAACAATGATTTATTTACTGCCATTTCTTCAATGGAAGTTTTGGATGAAATCAATATTGAATTTATTTCTAAACTTATTGATTTAATCAAGAGTTATAAGTATATAGTTATGGATACGAATTTAAGAGAAGATGTTCTTGAATACATCTGTAAAAATTGCCCTAATTCAAAGATAATTGTAGATTGTGTTTCTAGAAAAAAGGCTTTAAAAATAAAGAAATTATTAAAGTACATCTATCTTTTAAAACCGAATATTTATGAAGCAGAAGAATTAACTGACATTCCTTATGAAAATGAAAGTGATTTAGAAAAGATTGTGAATGTATTTTTAGAAAAAGGTGTTCAAAAAGTTTTTATTTCGATGGGCGAAAAGGGAATTTTATATGCCGATAAAAATGAGAACGGAATTGTAAGGATAAATGAAAAACCAAAGATTGAAAATACTTCTGGTTGTGGAGATGCAGCTATGAGTGGAATAATTTTTGGGGTTGTTAATGAAAAAGATATTTTAGAATGTGCAAAACTTGGAAATGTTGCAGGATTTATAACTGCACAATCTGTGGATACAGTAAGTGAAAATATAAGCGAAAAAAATCTATTAAATTTTGGAGGAAGTTATGAAATTAGAAAAATATTTAACAGTTAGTGAAGAAGTAAAAAATGCAATTAAAGAAAATAAACCGGTTGTAGCTTTGGAATCAACAATAATATCACATGGTATGCCTTATCCTAAAAATGTTGAAACAGCTCTTGAAGTTGAAAAAGTTGTTAGAGAAAATGGAGCAATTCCTGCTACAATAGCTATTATAAATGGAGAAATTAAAGTTGGGCTAACAAAAGAAGAAATTGAAGTAATCGGGAAAGCTGGACTTAGTGTAACAAAAACTTCAAGAAGAGATTTAGCTTATGTTGTTGCTAATAAATTAAATGGAGCAACAACTGTTGCTGCAACAATGATTTGTGCAGAAATGGCAGGAATTAAAGTTTTTGCAACTGGTGGAATCGGTGGAGTTCACAGAGGAGCAGAAACTACGATGGATATTTCGGCAGATCTTGAAGAATTAGGAAATACAAATGTTGCAGTTATTTGTGCAGGATGTAAATCAATTTTAGATATGGGTCTTACTTTAGAATATTTAGAAACAAAGGGAGTCCCTGTTTATGGATACCAAACTAATATATTACCAGCATTTTACACAAGAGAAAGTGATTTTAAAGTTAGTAAAATAAATTCAGAAGAAGAAATTGCAAAAGTTTTAAAAGCTAAATGGGATTTAGAGCTTAATGGTGGAGTTGTAATTGCTAATCCTATTCCGGAAGAATTTTCAATGGATAGGAAAGCAATTGACAAGACAATTTTAGATGCCTTAAAAGAAGCAGATGAAAATGGAATAAAAGGAAAAGATACAACACCATTCTTACTTGACAAAGTTCAAAAACTTACACAAGGAAAGAGCTTAGAAGCTAACATCAGATTAGTATTCAATAACGCAAAACTTGCAAGTAAAATAGCAATAGAATATTCAAAATTAGCATAAAAGTCGGAGAATTCCGACTTTTTTATGAATTTACGCATTAAAATTTACTATTTTGAAAAAGCTTTTTAGTATGATATAATTAAAGTGCAAAAGCATATTTTAAATGTTGTTGATGATATTATTTTAATAAAGGACAATGTTAATGATAGTGTGTGGATATCTAATATAATTAATAATATATCAAAAGATATTGATATTGTTTATCTAGGTGAAAATAAAGATATATATGGGTTTATTATAGTAAAAAGTTGTGTAAAATGATAAAAATATTAGATGAAGGTAGTAAGTGGGAAATTGATAAGAAAAAAATTTACAAAGTGCCAAGTCAATCACAAAAATGGTACCTAGTATTTTTGAAGAAGAACAATTAGATGAATTAATAAAAGCAATAAAAAATATTAAGTATAAAATAGGTAAATATTAAAATAAAACAAGTATTTTATATTATTAATTGATAAAGGAGTGTTATATGAATGATTATCAATACTATTTTTTTGATTTAGATGATACGTTATGTAATTATAAATCAGCAAAGGAAAAAGCTAATATTAGAATCAATAGACAATTAATGAATTATGGAATTGATATTCATCTTTTTAAGGAAAAATACATTTCAAATGAAGTTAAATTAATGAACTCTTTTCTTGAAGGAAAACTTAATAAAATAGAATATCGAACAAGAAGATATTCTGATATTTTAAATTTTTTTGGAGTAAATAATGTAGATGAAAAAGCTAAAGAACTTAATTTAATATTTATGGAAGAAGGGAATATTAAAATTAAAATATTTGATGATGTTATTCCTTTTATGAAAAAAATTAAAAAAGCTAAGAAGAAAATAGCAATTATTACAAATGGTCCTACTGATGGTCAAATGAGTAAATTAAAAGTCACAGGGCTATTAGATTATATAGATCATATTTATATTAGTGAAGAAGTTGGAGCTGCAAAACCTTCAAAAGTTATATTTAATTTTGCAATGCATGATTTAGGTGCTTTACCTAAGGAATCTGTTATGTTTGGAGATAATATTAAAGAAGATATTTTTGGTGCAAAATCAGTTGGAATGAGTGCTATATTAGTTAATAGATTTAATAAAAATATTAATTATAATAATCAAATAAAAAATTTTTTTGAATTAGATAATATTTAAATTCATTATAGGACGATGATGGGAGAATATATTATCTATTATAAAGAAAAAGTTATTGGTGGAATATATGATGACAGATTTTTAGTAAAAGCTACAAAGATAGCTATTGACTGTGTTTCTGAGGTACAATTTCAACTGCTTTATGAAGGAGCAAAAGAAATGCTATTAGTTGATGATGTGGAAGATAAAATGTATCTAAAAGGATTATTTGATACAATGTATGATGAATTACCTTTCCCAAAAGTTAAGAAGAAAAAATATAACAAATAAATTATTCAATAACTATATATTAAAATAAAATGAAAAAAATAGGAGGATTTATGGGAAAAAGTAATTATAAAAAACCTTGTTTTGAAAATTGTAAGAAAAAATATATAAAAATACAGCAGAATAAATTTGGTCTTTGCTTATTTTTAATTTTTTCTAGTGTGTTAGTTGATTTTTTTATTTTTGATTATCTGCTAAAATTTTTAGTATGGATAACAAGTGTCTTTTTTGATTATTCTAATAAAATGTTTGTATTAATTTTTTTTATATGTCTAGTAGTTGCAATATTTATTACTTTTTTAGGTTTTATATATAAAATAAAAAATAATAATAGTAAAATAGGAACAGAATACCGATTTATAGTTGATTTAATATTTATATTTGAATTATTAATTTTAAGTATATATAATATAGTTTTGTTATTAAAAATGATTTATAGATATTTATTTGCTATTAATTTAGCCGAATGGAAAAATGTAATTGTTATATTTTTTACAACAATAGTAATTATTTATATTTTTAATAGCATGTTAAAAAATATTTTGAGAATTAGTTATTTAGTTACTATTTTAGCTACTTTTTTGATTTTTTTAGCTGGTTGGATTAGTATACAAAATTATGCTTTTATTTCTTTAATATTAATAGTTGTTAATCAATTTATGTCTTATGAAGATGTTATTAATATGTATGGAAAATTGAAATCCAATATTCATTATAGACTAATAAATATAAACAAAACTAAACAACAACTTGCATTTAATAAATTATATTTTAATATATTTATTGTTTTTTTGTATATTTATATAGCTTTAACGGAAGATTTTAAGTTTTTTGAATTCATTTATATAAACTTAATCTCTAAAGGAAAAGATACTTCTAAACTATTATTAATTTTTAATAGAGGATGTAATAGAGTTATTATAATTGAAATTATAGTAATTATTTATGCAATATGTTTGAAAGTAAAAAAGAAGTCAATAAAAGAAGAAATGATTAAATTTAAACAAAAATTTGAAGATAATTTAATAAAATTTTTGCAAAAATATATAATAAGAACCAAGTAATAAGTAATAATTATGTATAAATTAAAATGGATAGCATTTCGCTATCCATTTTGTCTTTTATTTCTCTTAGTTAAAGTTTATTTACTTTGTTTTATTTTTGCTTGTGCTGCTGCAAGTCTTGCGATTGGAACTCTGAAAGGAGAACATGATACATAGTCGATTCCTACAGAATTTAAGAATTCAATTGTATCAGGATCGCCACCATGTTCACCACAAATTCCTACATGAAGATGAGGGTTAGTTTCTCTTCCAAGTTTGAAAGACATTTTTACTAATTTACCAACACCTTTTTGATCCAATTTTGCAAATGGATTAAAGTCGAATATTTTTTTATTTTCATATTCATTTAAGAATTTTCCAGCATCATCTCTTGAAAAACCGAAAGTCATTTGTGTTAAGTCATTTGTACCATAACTAAAGAATTCAGCTTCTGTTGCGATTTCATCAGCAAGTAGGGCAGCTCTTGGAATTTCAATCATTGTTCCAATTTTGTACTTAATGTTTTCATTCAATTCTTTTAAAGTTATTTTGATTTCTTCAACGATTTCTCTTTTTACATATTTTAATTCTTCAAGTTCTCCAACTAATGGAATCATTATTTCAGGAGTAATTGAGATATTCAAATCTTTTTGTGCTTTTATTGCAGCATTTATTATAGCTTTTGCTTGCATTCTATATATTTCAGGATAAGTAACTGCTAGTCTACAACCTCTGTGTCCAAGCATTGGATTTACTTCTTCCAAATCTGTAATTACATCTCTTAGATGAGACTCGTCGATATTCATTTCTTTTGCCAAGTTTTTAATATCTTCGTCTTCATAAGGTAAGAATTCATGTAGAGGTGGATCAAGTAATCTGATTGTTACTGATTTTTCTTTTAATACAGAGTAGATATCATAGAAATCTTTTTCTTGCATTGGTCTGATTTTTTCTAATGCTTCAACTCTTTGTTCAGTATTTTCTGAAAGAATCATTTGTCTTACAACAGGGATTCTATCTTTGTCAAAGAACATATGTTCAGTTCTACAAAGTCCAATTCCTTCTGCTCCAAATTCAACAGCTTGTTTTGCATCTCTAGGGTTATCTGCATTTGCTCTAACTCCTAAAACTTTTATTTCATTTACCCAATCCATAAAGATTTTAAAGTTTCCAGTTAATTGTGGATTTAATTTTTCAATTGCACCTTTGTAAATAATTCCTGTTGTTCCGTCAAGAGAAATTATATCGCCTTCTTTGATAACCTCGTTTTGAGTTTTTATAACTTTTTCAATTTCATCAACTTTAATTTCACTTGCTCCTGCGATACAACATTTACCCATACCTCTTGCAACTACGGCAGCATGAGAAGTCATACCACCTCTTGCAGTCAAGATACCTTCAGCTTCAACCATTCCTTCGATATCTTCCGGTGAAGTTTCTTGACGAACTAAGATTACTTTTTCTCCTGATTTAACTGCATCAACTATATCTTTTGAGTGGAAATAAACTTTACCACTTGCAGCTCCTGGAGAAGCAGCTAGTCCTCTTGCCAAGATAGGAGTATTTTTCATCATTTCAGCATTGAAGATAGGGTGAAGAAGTTGGTCTAAACTCTTTGGTTCAACTCTTAAAATAGCTTCTTCTTTTGAAATTAATCCTTCATTAACTAAATCTACTGCTACATTGATTGCAGCATCTGTAGTTCTTTTTCCGTTTCTTGTTTGTAATAAGTATAATTTACCTTTTTCAATTGTAAATTCCAAGTCTTGCATATCTTTATAATGTTTTTCCAAAGTTTTTGCAATTCTTAAGAATTCATCATAAACTTCAGGCATAATTTCTTTTAGTTTTTCAATTGATTCTGGAGTTCTAATACCTGCAACAACATCTTCGCCTTGTGCATTCATTAAAAATTCTCCGAATAATTTATTTTCTCCTGTACTTGGGTTACGAGAGAAAGCTACACCAGTACCACTTGTGTTACCCATATTACCGAAAACCATAGCTTGAACATTTACAGCAGTTCCAAGTGAATCGTCAATACCATTTAATTTTCTATAAACGATAGCTCTAGGATTCATCCAAGATTTGAAAACTGCTTTAATAGCAATGATTAATTGTTCAATTGGATCTTGTGGGAATTCTTTGCCTGTTTCTTGTTTGAAAATTTTCTTAAATTTTTCAACTAAAATTTTTAAATCTTCAGCAGTTAATTCAGTATCCATTTTTACATTTTTTTCTTCCTTGATTTTATCAAGTTCGTTTTCAAAATAAATTTTTGGAATTTCCATAGCAACATCGCTGAACATTTGGATAAATCTTCTGTAACTATCAAATGCAAATCTTTCATTATTTGTAGAGTTTGCTAGACCGATAACTGATTTATCATTAAGACCTAAGTTAAGAATAGTATCCATCATACCAGGCATTGATATAACGGCACCACTTCTTACAGAAAATAATAGAGGATTTTCTGTGCTTGAAAAACTTTTTTGTAGCTTGTTTTCACAGTCTTTTATGTGAGTTTTAATTTCTTCAATTAGACTTTCAGAAATTTTTTCGTCATTTTTGTAAAAATTATTACAAGCCTCAGTAGTAATAGTAAAACCAAAAGGAACATTTAGTCCAATATTAGTCATTTCGGCAAGGTTGGCACCTTTACCTCCCAATAAAGCTCTCATGTCTTTATTGCCTTCATCAAAATTGTAAACAAATTTGCTCATTTTTTCCTCCAATTACTTATTAATTTTTAATAGATGTTTCAAGATAATGTCAGCTGTTTCTTCTATAGCTTTTGCTGATACATCTATTACAGGACAGCCTATTTTTTTCATTATTCGGCTAGAATATTCAAGTTCTTCAAGTATTCTATTTGAATTTGAATAAATACTATTATCAGGAAGACCTAAAGATTTCAGTCTTTCCTTTCTTATACTTTCCAACTTTTCGGGTGTGTTAGTTAAGCCTATAACTTTTTTGGGCGAAACTTGGAATAATTCTTCAGGTACAGGTGTTTCTGGTACCAGAGGAATATTTGCAACTCTAATATTTTTATTTGCAAGATACATTGACAAAGGAGTCTTAGATGTTCGAGAAATTCCAATTATTACAAGGTCTGCAATCAAAACTCCTCTAGGATCTTTGCCATCATCGTAACGAACTGCAAATTCGATAGAGTCAATTCTTTTAAAATATTCTTCATTCAGCTTTCTAAGAGCACCTGGTGTATTTCCAGGAGTAATATTGCTCACTCTTTGGATAGCTAAAATGGACGCAGAAAGCAAATCTACATTAGTTATAGAATGTAATTCTGAAAACTTTTTAACATAATCCAAAAGTGGAGCATCAACTAAAGAATAAAATAAAATAGAATTTTCAGTTTCTTTACATTTGTTCAGTATCTCAGAAAGATCTGAAAACTCTCTTATATGAGAAAATCTTTTAAGAGCATACTTAATGTTATTAAACTGAGCAAGAGCGGCACGTGCAAGTTGTTCCGCTGTTTCCCCCGTAGAGTCGGAAATTAAAAAAATGTTAAGCATTTATCTTCCTCCTTACTAAATATATTATAAACTTTTAACTAAGGAAATACAAGTTTTTTAAAGATTTTACTTTTAAAATTAAATATGATAAAATTAGATGATATTATTAATTAATAAGCTTAGCAATATACTAATAGTGGTCAGTAAAATGATTATTATGTTTGATTTTATGGTATATATAGGATTATTAATTATATTATCACAAAATGGAGGTGTATTTTTTGATGGAAGATAGCAAAAAAGCAGATTCAGGAAAAAAATTAATTAAAAAATTATGCATATTTTTCGGAGCGCTATTTATATCAATTTATTTATTTGGTGTTATAATATTTTCTTTTATAACTTTACCTAATACTAAAATAAATGGAAATGATGTAAGTTATGTAATGATAGATGATGTTTTTAATAAAGATTGGACAGATGTTTCTATTAAGTTAAATCGTTCTGATGGAAAGAGTGATTTTTTTAAACCTGAAAAGATAAATTACAAGGAAGAATATTCGGCTAATAAAAAGATTTTACAAAATCAATTTGCTTGGCCTTTGGCATTTTTCACAAGTCGTAATTTTAAGTTGGAAGTAAATATTAGTTATGATAATGAAAAGTTTGAAGAGTTTTTAAAAAATACTTTAATTTTAAAAGGTCTAAAGCATCCTGAAGATGCAAAAATTGTCTATAAAGATGGTAAGTATAGCATCCAAGATGAAGTTATGGGAACTTATACAACTAAAGAAAAGTTGAAAGAGGCGATTTTGATTGCCCTTTCTGAAAGAAAAGAGAGTATTGATATGAGTACAATTTCAGAACATCCAAAGCTGAAAAAAAATGATAAATCTTTACAAGATGCTCTTTCAAAATATGAAAAAATTTCAAAATTAAAGTATGAAATTAATATTGGCTCAAATAAAGAAATTTTAGATGGTGAAATTTTAGCAAATATTTTTACATTTGTTGATGGAGAATTGAAACCCGATGAACAAAAGGCGAGAGACTATGTTAGAAGACTTGCAATTAAATATGATACTTTTGGGATGGATAGAAAATTTCAAACTACTGGTAAAGGAGAAATTGTTGTTCCTGGAAAAGATGGAATATACGGTTGGCAGATTGATGTTAACAAGACAAAAGATCTTTTGGTTGAAAAACTGTTGAATTTTGAATCCGATTCTATTGAACCTGTATTTTTACACAAGGGATTGTATTACGATAAAGATGATGATATAGGTAAAACTTATATAGAAATCGACCTAACTAGACAACATATGTGGCTTTACAAAGAAGGAGAACTTATTTTAGAAACAGATATAGTTACTGGAGATGTAAGAAAAAATGCTGAGACACCAGTCGGAGTTATGAAAGTTTGGAGCAGAGAAAAAGATAGAAATCTTAAGGGTTTATCTTCTCATGGTTATGACTATGTTTCTCATGTTGACTATTGGATGCCAATAAATTGGAAAGGTGTAGGAATTCATGATGCAAGTTGGAGAAATGGGAAATTCGGTGGAGATATTTATAAAACATCTGGAAGCCATGGTTGTATAAATACACCATTGGATAAAGTAAAGCAAATTTACGAAAATGTTGAGATAAATACTCCGGTTATAATTTATAAGAGTAATTAAAAATGAATTTAGTTTAGTGATTAAGGCTGATTTTTCAGTTTTAGTTACTAAACTTTTTTTGTGAATTAAATAAAAAATTTCACGTCATAGTATTACACAAAGCAAATCTCCTAACACGTCATATTTACCGAAACGAAGCGAAGCTGAGTGAAATGGGGAGATCTCATAAAGCTTCCTTGTATCAAATTAGATTTTCATAGTCAAAATTATTAATTTTTCAACTGTTGACTTTTTACCTTAATTGTATTATATATAATATAAGAATAAATAGAGGGGAGATTTAGTTATGGATTTACTAATAAAAAAATTGACTAACAGTATTATTCAAATTATAATATTTTCATTAATACCGTTTTTGTGGTGGTTAATCACTTCAAGAAAAAAGATAAATTTCTTTGAATGGATTGGATTTAAAAAAGTAAATAATGTAAAAGAAAATAAACTTTTTACTTGGGTTTTTTCAGTATTAGTTTTATTTTTTATTCTCTCTGTTTTTGTCTTATACTCACTTAATAATGTGAGAGTTGCATATTCTGATTTTACAGGATTAGGAATTAAGGCTTTGCCTTCAATATTAATTTATGCAGTATTTAATACTTCTTTTCCTGAAGAAATACTATTTAGAGGTTTTCTTTTAAAAAGAATTGGAAATAAATTTGGATTTACAGTAGGAAATCTAATCCAAGCACTATTATTTGGTTGTATTCACGGAATTATGTTTTTCTCTGCTGTTGGAATTTTAAAAAGCATTGTAATAACTTTGTTTACAGGAATGATTGGTTGGATAATTGGTTACATAAATGAAAAAAAAGCAAATGGATCAATACTTACAGGTTGGGGAATTCATGCATTTACCAATACTTTTTCAGGAATATGTTATGCTTTTCAATTGATAGCATAATTTTAAGGAGGACTTACTTTAATTATGGAAAATATACAGGATAAAAAATGGTGTGATAATGTCTTATGGATTTGTATAATAAGTTATGCAATTCTATTCATATGTGAAATAATAGGGGCATTACTTACATCTAGATTAGTTAAGGGATTGTTTGCTTCTGGATTAATTAGAGGTAGTGCATATATCTATACATTTCTTATGTATATTCAACCAATTTATGTATGGATTGGAGTTCTTCTTGTACTATTCGTTTTTAAAAATAATCATTATATCATAGATAAAATAACAACTAAGACTAAAGGAAATAACATAGCATATCTATTTTTAGGGCTATTGATAGGATTTATATTAAATGGATTTTGTGCTTTAATTGCTATGATAAATGGAGATTTTATTTTACGATTTAGTCAATTTGAAACATTTCCTTTTATTGGTTTGCTATTTGCTGTTTTTGTTCAATCCTCGGCTGAAGAACTATTATGCAGAGGATTTATGTATCAAAGATTAATGAAATCTACTAATAGTCCTGCTTTTGTTATCATATTTAATTCACTATTCTTTGCTGTTTTGCATTTGTTCAATAGTGGAATGTCTATTTTGCCATTTTACTGTATATTTATTGTTGGAGTTTTCTTTTCAATGCTCGTATATTACTTTGACAGTTTGTGGATGGCAATGGGATTACATGCAATGTGGAATTTTACTCAAAGTATATTATTTGGACTACCAAATAGTGGAACAAATGTTCCGTATTCCATTTTCAAAATAGGTGGCTCAGTAAAAGGAAGTTTCGCTTATGATCCAATATTTGGACTAGAGGGAACAATTTTATCTTGTGTTTTGATGACTATTTGTTGCTTGGTATTATATCTTTGGAAATCAAAGAAAAATAAAGAAGAAACAGTTTTAAATTAACAATTAATAAAGTTTAGCAATTAAGATTAAAAAAATTTCTTAAAAGCTGAACTTTTTTGTTGACTTTTTGTATTATCTGTATTATAATATATAATACAAGGAGATGAGAAAAATGTTTTTTATTGATACTTTGTCGGAAGTTCCTATTTACACTCAGATTTGTAATGGAATTATTAAAGAAATTGCAGAGGGAAATTTAAAAAATGGAGATGAATTACCATCTGTTAGACAGCTTGCAAAAGATTTTGGAATAAATCCTATGACTGTAAATAAGGCTTATGGAATTTTAAAAAGTGAAAATGTAATTGAGATTGACAGACGTGTGGGTTCGATTGTATATGTTAGATGTACAGAAAAAAATATTGAAAACATAAAAGAGAATTTACAAAATTTAATTAATGAGGTTAAGATGAGAAAGCTTGGAAAAGAGTTCTTGCTTCAGCTTATAGAAAGGAGTTTTTAATATGATTTACGATTTTATTTTGATTGGATGTCTATGGATGATTTTTGCTATAAGTTATTTTTCTCAAAAGAAAGGATTTTCTTATAATAATGGGAAAATTTTACTTACTACAATTCCTATAAATGAGGTAGATAGTGAGGAAGTTCAAGAGATTAGAAAAAATGGTTTAAAGAGTTTTAAATTACTTCATTTAGTGTTTTTTATAATTTCATTTTTACCACTACTTACTAAAACTGATATAGAAATTTTGCTTTATATTGGAATAATATTTGCTTATGTAATTTCTCTTGGAGTTTTAGCAAATAAATATATAAAACAAATGAGAAAACTAAAAAAGGAAAAGAACTTTGCAAGTTTTACGAGAAAATATGTAGATTTTACAGTTTCAAAAGAAATAGATAAACAGAAACTTCCAATTTTTTTATGGTTAATTCCTTTGGTGGTTTTTATCGGTGGTTTCTCTATTTTTGGAACTTTTTTCGATATGGAGCTTATTTTGTTTATATGCTTAGCAACAACTTTAATAGCAATGATATTTATGGGACTTTTCTGGAGAAGGTCTAAAATATCAGTTATAAGCGAAAATAAAGAAAAAAATTTATATATAAATAAAATGAAAATTATAAAACTTCAAAATAAAATTTTTACTTTGGTAAATTTTTATTCTGTTTTATTTTTAGTTTTGATATATTTACAAAAAATGTATAAATATTCTTTCCTTCCATTTGTGGGATATATTATTTCTATTACATTTTTTGTAGTTTATATTATATATACCATTAATAAAATTGATATGGAAATAAGTAGTAATATTGAAGATGATAAATTCATTGAGGATCAAGACGAATACTATGATATTTTTGGATATAAAAATCCAAATGACCCAAGACTTTTAGTGCCTGATCCTATGAATACAGGTAATACCGTTATTAATCGTGGAAATAAAAAAGGAAAAATTTTATTTGCCTTCTCGAATATACTTGTAGCATTTGTTATTATAATTGCATTGGCTTTAACTTTTGAAAAAGATTGGAAAGTTGAAATTTCAGATACTGTTAAAATTTCCACAATACTTTATAAAGATAATATAAAACAAAGTGATATTGAGAATTTAGAATTGCTTGATAAATTTCCTGAAAAAAGAGCTATTAGGATGAATGGTGGAGCTACTAAAGAAAAGGCATATGGTAATTTCTCTTTAGAGGGAGAAGGAAATGTTAGGCTTTATGTTTTCAACAAAACAGATAAGGTCATAAAGATAAGCAGAAAAAATGAAAAAACAGTTTATATTAATATGAGAACTAATGAGGAAACTGAACAACTTTATGAAAAATTGAAAAATTTTGTGGATAAATAGGAGGAAATTATGGACTTTTTAAGAGAACATTTTTTAATTTTATTGCCAATTATTATTATAAATATAACATTATTAGTAGTTGCACTAAGACATTGTTTAAAACATCAAAATTATAGATGTGGAAATAGATTGATATGGATTTGTGTGATAATTCTTATTCAAACTATTGGACCTATTTCATATTTTGTATTTGGAAGTGAAGAATAATGAATATTTTAACTGTAAATAGTTTAAGAAAAACTTTTAATGGAAATGATGTTATCAAAGATTTGACTTTTAGTATCAAAGAAAAACAGATTTTTGGATTTCTAGGGAAAAATGGTGCTGGAAAAACAACCACTATGAAAATCATTTTAGGCTTTTTAAAGGCTGATTGTGGAGAAATTTTAGTTTTTGATGAAAAAGTTCATTTTGGAAATACGAAAACAAATAGATTTATTGGATATTTGCCTGATGTTCCGGAATTCTATGATTATATGACTTCAAAAGAATACCTTAATTTATGTGGAGAAATTACGGGATTATCAAAATCAGAAATTAAAGAAAGAACAGAAGAAATGTTAAATTTAGTTGGGTTAAAAGATGAAAATAAGAGAATAGGAAAATTTTCCAGAGGAATGAAGCAACGTCTTGGAATTGCCCAGGCTTTGTTTAATAGACCTAAATTACTAATCTGCGATGAGCCGACTTCAGCTTTAGATCCAATCGGTAGAAAAGAAATTTTGGATATACTATTAAAGATTAAGGAGCATACAACGGTCTTATTCTCAACTCATATCCTACAAGATGTTGAAAGAGTTTGTGATGAGTTTTTGATATTAAATGACGGTGTTAATAGCTTAAATGGAAATATATCCGACATCAAAAATATGGGATTAAAAGATAGAATTTCAGTAGAATTTTTTAATATTGAAGATAGGGATTTATTTTTAAATAAATTTGAAACTAATAATATTAAAGTTGAATTAAATGATTGCTCCGCAATATTTTCTTCTTTTGAAAATTTGAAATATATCGAGAATAGAATATTTAAAACTGTTTTGGATAATGATTTGCTTATTGGTAGCTATAATATAATTAAGCCTTCATTAGAAGATTTATTTATAGAGGTGATAAAATGAAAGTATTTATAGCATTGTTAAAGAAAGAATATCTTGAAAGTATTAGGAATAAAAAATTATTTATAATGTTTTTTATATTTCTATTTCTTGGAATTCTAGGTCCTGTTACAGCGAAAATTTCTCCTGAAATTTTAAAATCATTTTTGGGAGAAGAACTAGCTAAAGGACTTCAAGAGCCTACTTTTATAGATTCATGGGCACAGTTTTTTAAAAATGTAACTCAACTTGGCTTTATATTTATAGCTATAATTTTCAGTAACTATATAGTAAATGAGTTTTCTAAAAAAACATTAGTAAATTTAGTTGCAAAGGGATTACCTAGATTTCAAATTGTAATTTCTAAAATATTTTTTGCATCGATACTTTGGACAGTCTCTTTCATTATTTACTGTTTAATCTTTAATTTATATACAAATTATATATTTAAAGAAAATGTTGAGATATTACTTGCAATAAAAGCATCAATTCCAATTTTGATATTTGGAATATTTTTACTAACATTAGAATGTTTTGCAGGTTTTGTGTTTAGAAATACTATAGGTGCTTTATCAACTTTAGTTATAACTATTGCTTTACAATTTTTAATTGGAATGTATGATAAAATAGCTAAGTTTTTACCAATGTTTCTATTATCAGACAATATTAATGTCATTAAAGAAATTGTGTCATTTACAGATTATAAATATTCGATTTTAACGACAATATTACTTACAATTTTGATGATTTTTACATCAATATTTGTACTAAATAGAAAAGAAATTTAAAAATGCATTGTCATTCGACAATGCATTTTTGCTTTCTTTAAATTATTTTAAAAGTTCTAATATATGTTTTTCAATATCTTTAGGCTCTGTTGTTGGAGCAAATCTTGAAACGACATTTCCATTTTTATCTACAAGAAATTTTGTAAAATTCCATTTAATTTTATTTCCCAAGAGACCGGATTTTTTTGCCTTTAAAAACTTATATAATGGATGAGTATTTTGTCCATTCACTTCTATTTTCTCAAACATAGGAAAAGTTACACCGTAGTTTAAACTACAAAAAGTTTTTATTTCTTCATTAGTTCCAGAATCTTGATTTTTAAATTGATTACAAGGAAATCCTAAAACTACAAAATCTTTATTTTTATGGTCGTCATACAACTTTTGTAATCCTTCGAATTGAGGAGTAAAACCACAACTACTAGCTGTATTTACTATAAGCAAAACTTTGTTTTTAAATTGTTGCATGGAAACTTCGTTTCCGTCAATGTCATTTACTTTAAAATCATAAATATTCATTTCTACCTCCAAAAATATGTATAAGATATATTTATTTTAATACCCTTAAAATAATAATAACAAACATTTAACAGTTTAAATTTTAAAGGATAAATTTTGTTTAGTAATTTATTATTAATCATATTAATAATTTTATGATTTTAAGTTGAAAAATATCGAAAAATAATCTGCTTTTATGAAATGTTTAAAATTAAATGACATAGAAATTTATTTTGATTTTTTAGTATATAAATTGAATAAAATATTTGACTTTTTTATGCTTTTATAGTACAATAATACTCGTATTTTATAGTAAACGATGAAGAGGACGGAGCTTGTGAATTAACTCAGAGAGATAGTGTCTGGTGCAAACTATTTTATGAAGCAAACTCGTATCAACTTGGAGTTTTTTGGTTAATCTCGTTAAAGATTTTTGAGTGATTTAAGATTTTTTTAATCTTAAATAATTTGGGTGGTAACACGGAAAAATTTCGTCCCTAAGATTTTATCTTAGGGCTTTTTTTATAGAAAAAATGGAGGTATATATGGCAAAGTTTAGAGAACTTTCAAAAGAATCCGTTAAGGATAGAGAAATGAAAATATCTGAATATTGGAATGAGATAGATTTGTTGCATGAATCTGTAAATGCAAGAGAGGGACAAAAAAATTATATATTTTTTGATGGTCCTCCAACAGCAAATGGTAAACCCGGTATTCACCATGTTATAAGTCGTACTTTAAAGGATATGACTTGTAGATATAAAACTATGAAAGGTTTTAAAGTAAAGAGAAAAGCAGGTTGGGATACTCATGGACTACCTGTTGAAATTGAAGTTGAAAAGAAATTAGGACTTACAAGTAAAAAAGATATTGAAAATTATGGAGTAGAAAAATTCTGTAAGGAATGTAGAGAATCAGTTTTCGTTTATGAAAGTAAATGGAGAGAAATGTCTGAAAGAATGGCTTTCTTGGCAGATATGAACAATCCTTATATCACTCTTGACAACAATTATATTGAATCTGTTTGGAATCTTTTGGATGAGATTTTCAAAAAAGGTTTAATGTATGAAGGAGCAAAAATTTTACCATATTGTCCACGTTGTGGAACAGGGCTTGCATCTCACGAAGTGGCTCAAGGTTATGAAATGATTAAGACTACAACAGTTTATGCAAAATTTAAGAAGAAAGATGAAGATGCTTATTTTATTGCTTGGACAACAACACCTTGGACTCTTCCTTCAAATGTTGCCTTGACTGTTAATCCTAATGTAACTTATGTAAAGGTAAAATATAAAGATGAAGTTTTCTATTTAGCTGAAAATCTAGCCACTAAAGTTTTAGGTGAAGATTATGAAGTTGTTGAAAAATTCTTAGGAAAAGATATGGAATATTGGGAATATGAACAACTTATTCCTGAAATTGAAACAAAACAAAAAGCCTTTTTTGTAACTCTTGCTGATTATGTAACAGTAGAAGACGGTACTGGTATTGTTCATACTGCTCCAGCCTTTGGAGAAGATGACTATCAAACAGGAAGAAGATACAATCTTCCTTTGATTAATCCTGTTAATGAAGAAGGAAAATTCAGCACTACAAGATATGAAGGTAGACCAGTTATGGAATGTGACGCTGATATTATCACATATCTTTTTGAAAATAATAAGGCATTGAAAAAACAAAAGGTTGAACATAATTATCCACATTGTTGGAGATGTCATACACCTTTAATTTATTATTCAAAGCCATCTTGGTATATTGAAGTTACTAAATATAAAGATAAATTAATTGAAAATGCAAAGGCTGTAAATTTCTATCCTGATTTTGTTGGGGAAAAGAGATTTGGAAACTGGCTTGAAAACTTAAATGACTGGGCAATCAGCCGTTCAAGATATTGGGGAACTCCTTTCAATGTTTGGAAATGTGATTGTGGTCATTGCACAAGTGTAGGCTCAAGAAAAGAATTGGCTGAAAGAAGTATTGAAGAAATTGACGAAAATATAGAATTACACAGACCATATGTAGATAATGTTCATTTGAAATGTGAAAAATGTGGTGGCACAATGACAAGAGAAAAAGACGTTATTGACGTTTGGTTTGACTCTGGATCGATGCCTTTTGCACAACATCATTATCCTTTTGAAAACAAGGAAAACTTTGGAGAATTATTTCCTGCAGATTTCATTAGTGAAGGAATTGACCAAACTCGTGGATGGTTCTATTCATTACTTGCAATTTCAACATTAATAACTGGAAAATCTCCATATAAAAATGTTTTGGTAAATGATTTAATTTTGGATAAAGACGGCAAGAAAATGAGTAAATCTCGTGGGAATACAATTGATCCGATAGAATTATTTGATAAATACGGAGCAGACGCGGTGAGATTTTATTCACTTTATGTTTCACCACCTTGGATTCCAACTAGATTTGACGTTGAAGGTTTAAGAGAAATAGAAAGTAAATTCTTTAGATCTTACAAGAATACTTACAATTTCTTCCAACTTTATTCTGGAACTGATGAGATAGATCCAAGAGAGTTTTTTGTAGATTATGATAAGAGACCTGAAATAGACAGATGGATATTGTCACGTTTCAATAATCTTTTGAAAATGTATAGTGAAAATATGGATAAATTTGAAGTTACAAAGGTTGTTCGTGCAATTTCCGATTTTGTAATTGAAGATTTATCAAATTGGTATATCAGAAGAAATAGAAGAAGATTTTGGAATACAGAAGTTGATGACGATAAAAAAGCTGTTTACAATACAACTTATGAAATTTTACTTGGAATTTCAAAGATTATTGCTCCAATAACTCCTTTTGTTGCAGAAGAAATGTATCATAATTTAACTGACAAAAAAAGTGTTCATTTAGATTTCATTCCAGAATGTGATGAAAGTCTAATTGATGAAGCGTTGGAAGAAAAAATGGAAATTGTTAGAAATCTTGTAACAATAGGTCGTGCAAGTCGTGAAAAAGTTAAGATTAAAGTTAGACAACCACTTTCTGAAATAGTTGTTGATTTTGCTTTAAAAGAAAAAATAGGCGACTTGGAAGAATTGATTATGGAAGAACTTAATGTTAAAAATGTTGTATTCGAAAAAGATTTATCAGGATTTATGAACTATATGTTAAAACCGGATTTTAAAGTTTGTGGTAAAATTTTAGGAGCTAAAATTAAAGAATTTGGAAAATTCTTAAATGAAACAAATCCAAAAGAATTTATAGAAAAACTTGAAAAAGGTTCCGTATTTGTAAATCTAAATGGAGAAGAAACTGAAATCTTAAAAGAATATGTTGACGTAAAAGTTAGTGCAAAAGAAGGCTTTGACGTTACAATGGAAAATAATCTTTTCGTAATTTTAGATACAACTTTAACTGACGAATTGCTAGACGAAGGTTTTGCAAGAGAAGTAATTTCAAAGATACAACAAATGAGAAAATCCGCTGATTTTGATGTTCTTGATGAAATTAGAATAAAATGTGCTTGTTCAGAAAGATTGAAAAAAGCGGTTGAAAACTACAAACAATTTATAATGAAAGAAACTTTAGGTGTTGAATTGGCTTTTGTTGACAATTTGGATACGGAAGAAGTTGATTTCAACGGAGAAGTTGGAAAATTATTTGTAGAAAGAGTTTAATAAAAAACATTGAAAAACAACGGGTAAAAATCCGTTGTTTTTTTGTACTAAAATATGGCATAGAAAAAGCACAGAAATTCTGTGCTTCAGAGCATAGACAAACTATAACTTTTGTCTGTGCTTTTTTTATGTATTTTTGTTTTTATTAAATTATTTGACTATAGTCTAATTATTATACTACTTATTTTCTTTTTCTCCGTTAAAAAAGTGTCAACAATTGCTCATTGACACTTTGTCATCAGTCTGAAGCACAGAAATTCTGTGCTTTAATTAAAATCTTTTATAATCTTATAAGTTTTCTCTAAATAGAGGCATACTCATACATCTTGGACCTCCACGTCCTCTAGACAATTCACCTGAATCAATCTTATGAAGTTTTACTCCTTTTTCTTCAAGTAATTGATTTGTAATAGTATTTCTATCATAAACGATAGCTTCTCTAGGTGCGATAGCTAAAGTATTATATCCGTCAGACCATTGTTCTCTATGCGTATCTAAAAGTCCACCTTTTCCTTCGCGGATAAAGTCAATTTTATCAACATGTAGATATTTTTTCAATACAACTTCTATATCAGTTGATTCAGCTTCAACTTTTACTTTTCCACCAACTAATTTTAGTGAATAAATTTCTAATGTCTTTTCAATTTCAGGGTGTAGAGTGAATAAATCTCTATCAACTGAAGTTAAAACAGTATCAAGATGCATAAAAGCTCTGTTGTTTGGAATTACCAAAGCTAGTACGGTTTTTACTCCATTTTCATCTTCAAGAAGCCTTTTTGCAATAGTTTCAATAGCCATTGGTGTTGAACGTTGAGAAACACCGATGGCAACAACATCTTCAGATAAAACTAAAATATCTCCGCCTTCAATTGAAGGAATATCTGTTCTATCATACCATTTTTTAATTCCTTTAAATTCTTTATGATGTTCAAATATTTGTTTTCCAAAAAGAGTTTCTCTTCTTCTTGTAACGGACCACATTGTATGAAGACTTACTCCGTCTTTAATGAATGAAAAAGGATCTCTTGTGAAGTACAAATTAGGAAGTGGTTTTGAAATGAAAAAATCATTCTTTGAAATAAGTTCGCTTAAAGTTGAAGGTTCTTTCAAATCTACTTCGTTCTTTCTAACACCTTCCATCATTTTTAAAACTAATTCTTTATTCTCTTTGATGGAAAATAAATATTCTTTTAATGATCTTTTTTCATTTTCTACATGAACATCCGCATTATCTAAAAATTCTTCAATAAAAGCAGTTCTTATACCATCATCATAAAGACTTTCAGCACACAAATCTTCAAGATAGAACACTTCACATCCATTTTGTCTAAAAATGTTTGCAAACATATCATGTTCTTTTTGTGCATTATCCAAAAAAGGAATTTCATCAAAAAGAAGTTCATCAAGTAAATAAGGCGTTAAGTTTAAAAGTTCTTTATGAGGTCTGTGAAGCAAAACTGATTTTAATTTTCCAATTTCAGAATTTACATTAATTTTCATAGCTCCCTCCTTAAACTTACTAGCTATATTATAACAAATAAAATATCTAAAGACAATACATTTTTATAGATATATTGACAGATATAAACACGAAGTTTTACTTTCTTCACATTGTATTTTTTGATAAATTTCAGGAATAAATCAAATATATTTTTTGCAAATAAAAGTAAATTTTTTTGCATGAAAACAATTAGCAAAGTAATTCCCCAAACACGTCATCTCGACCGGAGTTGAGCATAGCGAAACGAAGCGAAGCTGAGTGTAGCGAATCTAGCTCTAACTTAGATTATTTACTTGTAAAGAGAATTAACTAATTCACGTCAAAATACTTAGCATAGTAAAGCTCCTTACACGTCATCTCGACCAAAGTGAAACGGAGTGGAGAGATCTCATACTTTTGCTTTAGCAAAAGTAAATGTATCGAAGATACATAAAAAATATTTTAGAATTTCTTTCAGAAATACTATTGCTTGTAAATAATCTATAGTAGGTCTGACGCAAAGATTGTCCAAATCTTGATTTGGATACAATCGACTATGGAGATCTCATACTTTTGTTTACAAGTAAACAAAAGTAAAATGTGTCATAGACACATTTCTACTCACAAAAAAACTGACTACTACTGCAGTCAGTTGTTAATTCGTGTATGTGATTTTTCTTTATTAAATTTTTTATCTATATGTTTTTTTAATTCTTGTAGCTAAGACTAAAAGTGCAACAAATGTAATTCCCATTTGAATTAAATTTGGAACTGATCTTGAAATAACATAGTACCAAAATCCTTTACCTCTTGTTACAGACAACCAAAAGCTGTCTAAAAATATTGTAACACCAAAAGAAAGAATACAAATAAGTGCAACTTTTAAAGTTATAGAAAGTTTACTTTCTTTTTCAATGTTTTTTCCAAGTATAAGTCCTGGGAAAAATCCCATTATCATATTTGTAAACATATATCCCGGAAAATACATTCCAGGGGAACCTAAAGTCATAAAATAAATCAATGGATCAGAGGCACCACCGATTATAGTTCCAAGTGTAGGTCCTAATAATATACCAGAGAATAGCATTGGTATAAATCTAAGTGTTATTCTTCCACTTCTAGGTGGGAATAAATAAATATTTTGATAAGACAAAATAACTGTTAAAGCTATCATAAGCCCTGCGATAGCTAATTGTGTGGTTGTAAACCTATTTTTTTTCATTTTTCTCCTTTCAAAAATCAATGCCAACAGTGGATGCGAAAACTAACCACGAGAAATCTCTTCGTTTACAAGCAACATCCCATCTTGTAACACTTAATGCAAGTTTCCTACTCTGCCTAAAAAATAGGCTACTATTGGTATCACACGAATACAAAATTATTTTATAAGATTTTTAAAATAAAGTCAAGAATTAACTTTAAAAAGATAAAAAAATTTTTTCTTATTTTTTCTGTGATAATTTGTAAATTTTGAGTATTTATGGTAAAATATTAAACGTGAGAAAATATATATTTTAGATAGAGGTGAGTTATGGGATTTTTAAGTAATATTTTTAATTCTTCCACAAAAAGAGTTAAAAAGATAAATCCAATCGTAGATAAAATAATGTCTTACGAAGAAAAATATTCAAAATTAACAGATGATGAACTTAGAAATAATACAGAAATATTTAAAACTAGATTAGCAAATGGAGAAACTTTAGATGATATTTTACCTGAAGCTTTTGCAACAGTTAGAGAAGCTGCTCACAGAGTTTTAGGTATGAAACATTATAGAGTACAGTTAATCGGTGGGGTTGTTCTTCATGAAGGAAGAATTGCCGAAATGAAAACAGGTGAAGGAAAAACTTTGGTTGCGACTTTACCTTCATATTTAAATGCTCTTACAGGCAAGGGTGTTCATATAGTAACAGTAAATGATTACCTTGCAAAGAGAGATAAAGAGTGGATGGGTAAAATCCACGAATTTTTAGGCTTAAAAGTAGGTTGTATTTTGCATGGACTTTCAAATGATGAAAGACGTGAAAATTATAGTTGTGATATAACTTATGGAACAAACTCAGAATTCGGTTTCGACTACCTAAGAGATAATATGGTTGTTTACAAAGAAGAACTAGTTCAAAGAGGACTTAATTATGCTATCGTCGACGAAGTTGACTCCATCTTAATCGATGAAGCTAGAACTCCACTTATTATTTCAGGTGAAGGAGACCAATCAACTGATTTATATGCACTTGCAGATAGATTTGTAAAAAGTTTAGAAGGAAGAATTGCAGATCCAAGTGAAGAAAATGAAGATTTTTACAATAGAGAACTTAGAGAAGAAACTGTTGATTTTGTAGTTAATGAAAAACACAAAACTGCAAACTTAACTGAAATCGGTACTGATAAGGCTGAAGAATTCTTTGGACTTGTAAATCTTTCAGACCCAGTTAATATGGAAGTAGCACATCATATAAACCAAGCATTAAAAGCGAACAACACAATGCAAAGAGATGTTGATTATGTTGTAAGTGAAGATGGAGAAATCCTAATCGTAGATGAATTTACTGGACGTATTATGGAAGGTAGAAGATATAGTGAAGGGCTACACCAAGCTATTGAAGCCAAAGAAGGTGTTGAAATCAAGTCTGAATCTAGAACTCTTGCAACAATTACTTACCAAAATTACTTCAGAATGTATGAAAAACTTTCTGGTATGACAGGAACAGCAAAGACTGAAGAAGATGAATTTAATGAAATTTATCATATGGATGTTATTGAAATTCCTACAAACAGACCGGTTATAAGAATAGATCATCATGATAGAGTTTATCTAACTGAAGAAGCAAAATTTAAAGCAATTGTTGAAGAAATTGAAAGAATTCACGAAACGGGACAACCTGTACTTGTTGGTACAATCTCAATTGAAATTTCTGAATTATTAAGTGCAATGCTTAAGAAAAAAAGAATAGAACATGATGTATTGAATGCCAAATTCCATGCAAGAGAAGCCGAAATAGTAGCTCAAGCAGGGGTTTATGGTAAGGTAACAATTGCAACAAACATGGCAGGCCGTGGTACCGACATTCTTTTAGGTGGTAATCCTGACTTTATGGCTAAACATGAAATGAAGAAAAAGGGAACACCTCAATATGTTATAGATAATTTAGATGCTTTCTGGGAAACTGATGATGAAGAAATTTTAACAGCTAGAGAAGAGTTTAAAAAATTATATGAAAAATATAAAGCTCAAACTGATGAAAATGCTAAAAAAGTTATTGAAGCAGGCGGACTTTTCATCGTTGGTACTGAAAGACATGAATCAAGACGTATCGATAATCAGTTAAGAGGACGTTCTGGTCGTCAAGGAGACCCTGGTGAATCAAGATTTTTCGTTTCTCTTTCTGATAACCTAATGCGTCTATTCGGTGGAGAAGCTATTCAAAGATTTGCTATGAATAGAAATTATGATCCAGATGAAGTATTGGAATTTAAGTCTGTTACAAGAGGAATAGAAAGATCTCAAGAAAGAGTTGAAGCTAATAACTTTGGTATCAGAAAGAATGTATTAAAATACGATGACGTTATGAATGTTCAAAGAAACGTAATTTATAAAGAAAGACGTGCGGTTCTTGACGGCGAAGATATGAAAGATACCATTCAAGAAATGTTGATTGAATTCATAGATTCAACTGTTGAACAATATTCTAATGGAAAAAATATTGAATTAAATGATTTGAAGTTGGAAATTGAAAATGCATACTTACCTCACAATCTTTTGAATTTTGAAGAAATGAAAGGATTAAGTAAAGAGGCATTAAAAGGCTATATAATAGATGTTTCTCAAAGATTCTATGCTGAAAAAGAAGAACAAATCGGCGAAGAACAAATGAGAGAAATCGAAAGAGTAATTATGCTTATGGTTGTTGACAGAAAATGGATGGATCATATAGATGCTATGGATCAATTAAGACAAGGTATAGGCATAAGATCTTATGGGCAACAAGACCCTGTAAGAGCATATGGAGCGGAAGGCTTTGAAATGTTTAACGAAATGAACGAATCAATCAAAGCAGATGTTCTAAAGGGATTATTCAACATCCAACCTGCCGGAGCTGAAATCGAAAGAGAAAGAGCTGCAGTAGAAGTTTCAACAAATGTTCAAGACGAACAAACTACTTATGTTAAAGGAAAAGAAGTTGGAAGAAATGATCCATGCCCTTGTGGAAGTGGTAAAAAATATAAAAAATGTTGTGGAAGAAATAAATAGATAAGTTAGGGGAAAGAGTGAAGTTATTTCGCTCTTTTCTGCTAATAGAAAGGTAATATATGGGAAGAAGAAAGAAAAAATATATAGAGGGAATAATTGAAAAAGTCAATTATCCAAATATGTCCGAATTTACTTTTGAAGATAAGAAAGTAAATTTTAAAGGTGGAATTGAAGGACAAAAAGTTTCTGTAGTCGTTGGAAGAAAAAGAGAAAAACATATGGAATCTAAACTTTTGGAAATCTTAGAAAAAAGTCCGCTTGAAACTAATCCAACTTGTCCAAACTATTTGGAATGTGGAGGTTGTAGCTATCAAAGTGTTCCTTATGAATATGAACTTAAACTAAAACAAAGACAGATAAAGGAACTTTTTGAAGATGTGTATTCAGAAGAACCTGAAATATTTGAAAGCCCTTTAAAAACAGCATATAGAAACAAAATGGAATACACTTTTGCAGATATGTATAAAGACAGTCCAATAATGCTTGGAATGCATAAGAAGAATAGATTTTACGAAGTTATAGATACGAAAGAATGTAATTTAGTACATAGAGATTTTGAAATAATAAGAAATGCAATTATCGACTTTGTAAGAGAAAAAAATCTTCCATTTGTAAAAAAGAGAACTCACGAAGGGCTGTTAAGACATTTAATCATTCGTTATGCATTGACAACTGGTGAAATAATGGTGAATATCGTAACAACAACACAAAGTGAATTTGATAGAAAGAGTTTTGTAGATATGCTTTTAGGATTGAAACTAGAGGGAAATATAAAATCTATCGTGCATACTGAAAATGACTCACTTGCAGATGCAGTTGTTCCGGAAAAAATAAATATAATTTTTGGAAAAGAATACATAACAGAAAAAATATTTGATTTGGAATTTAAAGTAACACCATTTTCATTTTTCCAACCAAATGTATTCGGAGCAATAAATCTATACTCAAAAGCAATTGAACTCTGTGGAGACATAGAAAACAAAGTAGTCTTTGACCTATATTCAGGAACTGGAACAATAGGACAAATTGTAGCAAGAAAAGCAAAAGCAGTCTATGGAATTGAAATTGTAGAAGAGGCAGTCGAAAGTGCAAACAAATCAGCCAAAGAAAACGGACTAACAAATTGCACCTTCATAGCTGGAGATGTGCTAGAAGAAATTGAAAACAGAAAAGAAATGGTAGATGTAATCATCGTAGATCCACCAAGAGATGGAATAAACCAAAAAGCATTGGAAAAAATAATCTCCTGTGGTGCAAAAACAATGGTCTACATTTCCTGCAATCCAAAAACACAAAAAAGAGACGTTCAAATTCTACTTGAAAATGGCTACAAACTAAAAACATTAAAAATCTTTAATCAATTCCCAAGAACAGTCCATTGCGAGAGTATCGTGTTGCTTTCCAAACTTGATTGAAGAAGGTACATTAGTATAGAGATTCCAATTGATGAGACGGACTTAACAAGTGTGGAGAGTAAGGCTACTTATAAACAAATTCAAAATTATGTTTTGGAAAAGTATAGATTTAAGGTGACTACACTGTATATTGCACAGGTTAAGAGAAAATTCGATTTAAAAGTTAGGGAATACTATAATATTTCAAAGAACGAGAATCAGAAAGTTTCACAGTGTCCAATTGATGGATGTATTAAAGTATTTTAAGATGATTTAATAAGAATTTTTGGCTACAAATTTCTATATAAACAATTTGGAGGTTAGAAAATGAGGAGAAAACCAATTTCTGAAAATGTAAAACGTAGATTATGGGCTGAATCCATGGGACGATGTATGAATCCAGACTGTCAAGCAGAATTATTTATAAACGATAATGATATCATTGAAAAAGCTCATATTGGTGCATATTATGAAACAGAAGACAATTCATTTGAAAATTTAATAATATTATGCCCGAATTGTCATAAAACGTTTGACAAGACAGGTTTTATTAGTGAGGATACTGTTAAAAAATGGAAAAAAGATAGAAGAAAAGATTTAGAAGAATTTTTTTCTATCAAATTTAGTTCTTTTGATAAACTTAGGGAAAAAGTTGTACCTATATTAAAGGAAAATCATAGTATATATGATAACTACTACTTAGGTAATAATAAATATTTATGGAATAAATTTGAACCTATAATATTATCAAATAACGAAAAACTAAAATTGTTATTTGATAATAATCTTAATTTATTTCAAGAGCATCCAGTTAAAGAATATTCAAATTTAGAAGTTATTAAAAAATTCATAACTCATGTTAAAGAATTTAAAAATACTCGATGTGATGAAGAAAAAATTAGAGAAGTGCTTTTTCCCCAAAAAATAAATTCTATTTTTGGAATTGTGCCGATAAGTGATCATATACTCCCGTCTACTGAATCTTTAGAAAAACTGTTAAAAACATTTAGAGATAAAGATATACTAGAAGAAGTTGTTTTAGGAATAGACAAACCATATATATTACTGAAAAATAGAGAAAAGATATTTATGGATGATACTCCTAGGGTAAGGCAGTTGTATTATGATTATAATTGCTTTGAGAAAGTGGGAGTCAGATTTGAAAGTTTAAATTTTGCATTAAAATATTTAAACTCTAGAAATATATCATTTGAATATAGTAATCAGAATATATTAAGAGAAATTAAAATAAATGATGTTAACATAGTCTTTGTATATGAATACTGTTTAAGTAAGGAATTTTTATATAGAATGGCGCCCAAGCCTAGATGTGTAATTGTAAATTTGCATAATTGGAATGGAACATGTTGTATATCGAAAGAAGCACTAGATTTATCGGAAGATTTTAACGTTGAATTACTTACAATGGACGAGTTTTATAGATATGTCAATAAAATTAAATAAAATAGAAGTAATTAATTTCATTAAGAAAAATACTAAGCAATTTTGTGAGTTTGAAAAAGTTTATATTTTTGGCTCCATATTAAGAAAAGACAAATACTCAAATGATATTGACATTTTATTATTATATTCAGACTTCTCTTTTGATATTCAAAGAAATATTAATATAATTAAAGCGTTTATAGAACAAAAAACATTCTACCCTGTAGATATAACTGCACTAAGTTTTGAAGAAGAAAAAGAGATTGGTTTTATAAATAAGCTAGATAAAAAATATGTTTGCATAAAATGAATGTGGGTAATAGTTGTAAGTTTGGAAAAACATTAACATGTTGAAACAGTGGCATTATTAGTGAGGGGTTAATAAGTACCAGAGGTAAAAGAGGTATTAAAAAATAGTGACAACAGTACAAAACAGTTAAGTACAGGTTGACTATAGTTGACTATATAAAAATATTTATAGAAAAAGGAGATGCTAATATGAGTAATGCAAAAATTGCATCGCAGATTATGTAATAATATAATTGAAAAAAGTAAAAATATTTAAAAAAACTGATGAATATAACGAAGAAAAAATACAATTTACCTATGGTCAAGCACAGAAATGGCTTAATATGACAATCAAGTACTTATATATGCTTGAGATTGAAGAGTATTCATTTGAAAATGTTCTTAAGTGGTTGCATATACCTATTGACAATTATATTTTTAAAGCAGTTAAAGATGAACTAAAGATTAAAAGACCAACGAAAGTTAGTTGGAGTAGATGGGACAATTATGATGAGTATCTTAAGTATCAATATGATATTAGAGAAAAAATACGAGAAAAAAGTGATATAGATACACCACCGCTTCTTTGGAAGTTTAAAAATTGGTTAGAAGTTGCTAAAGGTAATAATAACAATTAAGAATTTTCTTATTGTTGAACTTCAATGATAAATACTAAAATAGATATATGATTAGTAAGTGTAAAACTAAAAAGTAAATATAATTATAAATAAAGGTATTAAAAATGTTAACAGAAATTAAATCACACTGGCACAAATTAAAAACTGAATATGAAAATAGATATAATAAATCTTTTTTAGCAGATTTTGAAAGTTCAAAAGAATATCTTGAAAGAATGAAAAGCTATCTTTTAGAAAAGCAAAGTGAATCTCCATCAAATGTTGATGTTGTTTGTACTCTTGCTTCTGTTTGTGTGGAACTTAGAAATGAAAATTTTGATTATGTTGAATTTCTTGTTTGCTTTTTAAATGAGTTTGAAAGTTTTTTAAGTGATAATGATAAAGCCAGAATTTATACCAATCTCGCTTTTTGGGAGGATTTTTCTAAGGACAGTTTAATATATTTGAACAAATCTAAAGATTTAGATTCTCCATTTGTAGAAACTTATACGGGTCTTGGTCTGTATTATTTTAGTGAGTTTGAATATTCTAAAGATGAAAAAAATTTATTATTAAGTCATAATTATTTCAAGACAGCAAGAGAAATGGAAGAAAGTTATGTAACTTCTTTCAATTTTGCTGTATCTTTATTTGAACTGAAACAATATGAAAAAGCAAAGGAAATATTTTTAAACTTACTCGAAATTTATCCAGATAGAATGCGTCTGTTACTATGTTTAGCTTATTGTGAAGTGTATCTTGGAAATAAGAATAAAGCAATTTTTTATGTAGAGAAAGTAAAAGCTGGACAAGATGTTAATTATGATTTTAATACAGATGATATTTCAGAAGATCAAATTATTGATGTCTATTATGCTCTTGAAGAATATGATATATTTTTAAATCTTTGTGGAGATTGTGTTGAGTACTATTATATCGCAGAGTGGGAAGAGTATTTTTATGTTCTATGGTTAAAAAATCAAAAGGAAAGATTTTTTAGTCTTGAAGAAAAGAATCGAAAGTATTTTGAAGAAGCTATAAATGAAGCTATCGCTGATGAAGATTATGAGAGTGAAAAAGAGAAACAGGAAACTATTGCTAGTTGGGAAGAGGATAAAAGGAACTTTGAAGAAATGATTTCTAAAATAAAGAGTGGAGCTTCAATACCTGAGGGAAAATTAAAGTTATATCCTGAGTATTCTTGCTTTATGGTTGATTGTGTTAGACATAAATTTATTTAACAAATTTTGGTTTGTAAGGATAGAAAAGAGGAGATTAATGGAGAAATCAATTAATTTTTTGAAAGAAAAAATAACAACTAAAAAAGCTACAGAGCTTATTGAAAAAGGTAGTACATCCCGTAAAATTACTTAAAAATCTTGAATCTAAAGGTATATTAGAATGGCATGGAACTTCTGTAAATGATTGTCGTACAGAGTATTACACTCTTAACTTTTAAAAGGGAGTTGACTAAAAACACATAAGAGTTTAAAAAGTGGAATAACGTTCACTTTAAATTGGTTATATATTGTGAGTTTTTGGGGATAGTCATTATATATTAAATCATTGGGAGTAATATGATGGAATTTTTGATTTTTCTACTTTAGCAGTTTGAAAACAATGGGAAAATATCATACATTACTTAGGAGGATATAATCTAAACGATAATTGTGAGTATAGTGAGGGAAGAGACAATGGACAAAAAGGAAAAAATATTAGAAGCATGGATTATGGTTGAGCATCTATCCGAGGGTGATATTAAGCTTAATGATAAGGATTTAAAACAAATTGAAATTTCAGAGGATTACAACTATTATTCAATGTTTTACTCTGAAATACAAATACAAAGAAAAAGATTACAAAACTGTCAAAAATGTGGTGTTGCTTTGTATTTCAATATTTTTCCATTTAAAAAAGTCGTTACATTACTTAGAGATAAATACAATCTTCCAGAAACATATGAAGAAATATCAGTAGGAGATAAATTCTCTTTTGCAATATATTTTGATAAGGAACTGAAATTTGTAGAAGAGATGACTTTTTTTACTGCGAGTTATTACATTTTAAAAAATGGAAGTATTCCCAAAGAGAACGAATTTTTAAATTTTGAAAAGAAAAATAAGGAATATATAAATAGTATTTTTGCTTGTCCTGAGGAAGAAGATTATATTGAATTTTTTAACAAAGCTTTTGTAAAACTTTTAAAAAAATATTCGATTCAGATTGAAGATAGCAGGATGAAAGTATTGAGCAATTTGGAAACAGATGCTATTAATTTACATTCTTTTTTTGTTGACGATTTAGAAAAAGCAAAGAGTATTAAAACAAAAAATTTAGATTCATATTTGTTGGGTGAGAATAAGGAAAGAGTAAATCTTAATAGTAAGGCAGATACTTCAACTTTTAATCCAAGTACCTTTGAAGATATTTTACAGCCTAAAAATTACCCAGTTGCACGTTATCCAAGTGATATCGAAAATTCACTCTCATTGATGCAACAGATTGCTGTAAATTTGGCAAAAGGATATGATAATGAGAAAATGAGAAGTGTAAACGGACCTCCGGGAACTGGAAAAACTACATTATTGAAAGATATATTTGCGGAATTACTTGTTGAACAGGCATATGAAATAACTAAATTAGCAAATAAAGAGATTAGTAAAAATGATAAGTTGAAATACTATGATAAAGCATATATTGGTGTGATGCCTAGTTCAATAGCAGATAAGGAAATTGTTGTTGCAAGTTCTAATAATGGTGCAGTTCAGAACATAGTAAATGAGTTTTCTCTTATTAGCAAGATAGATAACTCTTTCGTTGATGAATTAAGAAAGGCAGATTATTTTTGGAGAATATCAAATTCAAAAAATTCAACAGAATGGAGAAAAAATAAAGATGGTAAGCCAGTTGAAATACTAAAATCTGAACAATGTGCGGATGAAAAGTTTTGGGGACTACTTTCGCTAGAAGGTGGAAAGAAGGACAATATAGAAGGAATCATTACTGCAATAAAACATGTTTATGACTATTTGAATAAGGAATATGAACCAAATAACAAAGTTTATGATGATTTTTTAAAAAGATATAAGCAAGTATGTGAATATAAAAATGAAAGACAGCATATTGCAGATAAATATGTAAATCTTTTGAAATTACGAGAACAAGTTGAAACCAAGCGTAAAAATCACGAGGAGAAGAAAGTAAAATTTGGAGAAGAACTTAAAACTATTGTTGAGAAAAATGATGCTGATGAAGTTTTATTAAAACAGAATTTAGCTGAAATAGAAGAGCAGATTAGTATATGTATTTTCGACATTGAAAAAAATATCAAAGAGACAGATAATGTTGAACAATCAATCAAAGCGTTGGAATTGCAAAAACCATTTTTTCTTAGATTTAAAGCAAGAAAAGAATATAAAAAGCGATTGTATCCTTTTTCTGAGCAATTAATGGAATTATTGAACAAGAAAAACGAGTTAGATTTAGAACAAGCTAGTTTAGAAAAAGAGAAAAGAAATATAGAAAAAGCACTTAAAGAAAATGAACAAAAAGTGTCTGTTAAGAAAAAAGAGAATGAGAAAATTATTCAATTAGAAATAAAAGAAATTCAAGAGCTTGGTGATAAAATCAAAAATATTTCATCTGAATTACAGAAATATTCTATAAATGAACTTAATATGTATATTGATTATGATTCACTTCAACCAAGTAATCCATGGTTTGATGAAGAGTATAGAAAATTACAGTCAAAACTTTTTATTGATTCATTAAAAGTTAGAAAACAATTTTTGTATGAAAATCGAAAAAGTATTAAAGCTGGTTTCCTCATTTGGAATAGGCAAAAGCAATATATAGATAATAAACAGGTTATTACTGAAGCGTGGAATTGGATAAATATGGTAATACCAATTATTGGTTCAACTTTTGCAAGTTTTTCAAGGATGTTTGCTAATATTGAAACAGAATCTTTAGGCTATTTGTTTGTGGACGAGGCTGGACAGGCACTTCCTCAATCCATTGTCGGCTCAATTTTCAGAAGTAAGAAAATAATGGTAGTAGGAGATCCTGCTCAGATTAAACCAGTACTTACATTAGATTCATCAATATTAAGTATGATAGGAAAACATTATGGAGTATCCAACAAATATTTATCCGATTCTGCTTCGGTTCAGACTCTTGTGGATGATATTAGTAAATATGGTTTTTACAAGAATGACGATGAATGGATTGGAATACCTCTTTGGGTGCACAGAAGATGTAAAAATCCAATGTTTGATATATCAAATGCGATTTCTTATGGTGGGAATATGGTACAAAGTACGGATGTTTTAGGGAAAGCTCTTTGGTATGATATTACTGGTAGTGCATCAGATAAATATGTTAAAGAGCAAGGTCATTTTCTTAAAGAAAAAATACTTGAGATGATAAAGCGTAATCCGGATATTAGAAATAAATCTGTGACAGATGTTGTTTATGTAATTTCTCCTTTTAGAAATGTAGCATATCATTTATCTCATGAATTAAAAGAAATTGGATTTACACGATATGGTAATGACGGAAAGCCTACTAATATTGGAACAGTTCACACTTTTCAAGGTAAAGAGGCAGATATAGTATTTTTAGTATTAGGTTGTGATGAAAAAAGTCGAGGGGCAGCAAGATGGGCGATGAGTTCAACCAATCCAAATATTATGAATGTAGCTGTAACGAGAGCAAAAGAAGAATTCTATATTATAGGAGATTTAAGTTTGTTTATGAATATAAATAGTGATGTGATTAATCAGACTTATAGTATTCTGAAAAAGTTTAATAGTGTAGAAACAAAAAATCAAACTAATTAGAATTAAGTAATTCTCTTTAAAAAAAGATACAAGTATATAGCTTAAGATAATTATGATTACAGATTTGTTGTCTTGATGTGTTGTAGAACTGTGGCATTATTGTTTAAACTTAAAATTTAAAACTGCATAAAAAGCTTAAAAATAGGGGATTTTATATAAGTAGATGACTTATCAGAATTCCCTTTTCTGTATTATAACAATAGTTATGATTGATGTTTAGAATAGTTGGAGCAAATAAAAATTTATATAAAAAGCACGACATTTATCACTGGTAATAGAAGTATTTATTTGTTATACTACATTTGTAAAGGCATGTAAAAATAATTGACAAATAGTAGAAATTTCAAATATTATAATAAATATTATACATAATTTAGTAAGAGTATTTACCTGATGGATAGGTATGTATTTTTACAGATTTTTTATAAAAAACAAGGAGGATTAAAACAATGAAAAAGTTAGTTAAAAAATCCATTGGTTTAATGATGGCTCTACTAATGGTATTCAGTGTATTTGCCGGTGCTACAAAAGTATTGGCTGAAGAAATGTCTGATAAAGAAAAGAAACTAACAAAGGACAATTATTGAGCTGAGTTAAGTTGGTATAAAGATTCAACTCATAGAGGGGTTATACCATCTTATTTAAAGGATTATTTTGCAAGTAGTTGTGTAAAATGGGCTAATCGACTAAATGAGTATTCTTTAGTTCCTTTCTTTCCAAACGCTGGTATTGCTTCAGATAAAGAAGCGGAAAAAGAAATTATGGAATTTATAACTCAATATTTAGCTACATATGCTAAAGATTATCCACATAAGGAGCCCAAAGATCCTGAACTTAATCGTTGGAAGGGTGGCAAACAGTGGAATCCATATAACTTTGATTATGCCAATGATCTCTTAACAGAAAAAACAACTGATTATAATGTGCGTGCAGATATCAAAGAAAGGGGTCTTTCCAGTACAGCTGTTTCTAATCATCGCATCGGTGATAAAATCAATTTAGATTTTCATGTGGATTTATCAATGTTTAGAAAGGTTAAAAACACCTCACTTATTGCTATAATTAATTCAGAATTTCCAGCGTATTATATGATGAAAAATAATATGCCTGAAACTGCAATTACACAATCCGATGCTGAATTAGTGTTTGTTTTAGATTTACCAAAAGGTTTAGAATCTCTGGATACAACTAAATATAAATTGTCAGGTATTGATAGTTTTGATGATTTATCTGTTACAAAAGAAAATGGTGGCAGAAGAATTGTTGTAAAGGCAAGACTAAAGGCACCACATACTTATGAGACATTAAAGGAATTATACAAAAAGATTCAAAAAGTTAAATCAGCAACACTAAGTGTAGACGGATTACAAGTAACTTCTGATGTTGAAATCAACAAAAATAATACAGTTACAGGATATGCTTATGGTGCACACGAAAATATCTTTACTACTGATAATAATGTTATTTTTAATAAAGATGATTCAGCTATTCAAAAGGATAATAAGCATTATTTCTTTCGTCAAGCTATTGTTTATGCAGCTAAACAATCTGTAGATGGAAAAGATGAAGCAGGCGATGTTAATAAACCTAATTTGATTACTTATACATTCAGAGTAAATCATAATAAGGTAACTTTCATGAACGAGAGTGCAACACATGCAACAATCAATGTAGAAAATGGCAAATCGATTGATATGGATAATTTAACTGATCAGTCTATGCCTGAAAATCCAAGTAAAGCAGGATATACATTTAAAGAATGGAATACATCTGCTGATGGAAAAGGTATGAAATTTACAGGTACAACTGTTGTAAATGAAGATACAACTGTGTATGCTATTTACGATAAGAGTATATCTCCTATGAATGAATCACCTACACTTGAAGTTAAAGATAAAACTATCAAAAAAGGTGAAAAAATTGATTTAATGAGCCTTGTTGTATCCGCTAAAGATAAAGAAGATGGTGATTTAACTAAAAATGTAAAACTTATTGATAATGGTGGTTTTAATAAGGATAAAATAGGTAAATATACTGTTACGTTTAAAGTAATTGATAAAGATGGAGCCAGTGTAACAAAGAAAGCTGTTGTTACAGTTGTTGAAAAAAACAAACCTACTCCCAAACCTGATAACAATTTTGAGAAAAAATTACCAAAAACAGGTAATAATTCAAATATAATCCTATATGCAACATTATCAGGAATGGCACTTATTGCAGTAGGTACTAGAAGAAAAAAAGAAAATTAATTTTAGATATAACCTAAATATATGGTTCATTAATTAAGGTTTGGGGAGTAAAATTTAAAAAGTAATCCCTAACTTTTTTATACATAAAAATTTTCTAAAAAATACCTATTTCAGGTTATAGTTATTATAATTTTGCTGTAGAAATTAATAAAAATAATGTTTATTTTGGAAATATGAAAGTTGGGATGTAAATTTTTAATCGTGGTAGACGGAAAAATATTAGAATATTAAACATCTTATATACTTGAAAGCTATAAAAAAGAAAATAACGAATAGATGTGATATAATGTATTTAATAAAATAACTATGGGGGATGATGGAATTTTGGATAGGAAAGAGAGCGAAAGTATTCGTTCAAAAATTTTAGGAGTTTGTTTAATTTTAATTAGTTTAGTAATTGTTTTTTTTGTTTTCAGACAGCTTTTTGATGTTGATGATACTTATGTAAATATCGAAAGAAGTGGCGAGCGAATTGACAATAGCATTTTTTATAAATATGATGGCAAGATTTATGCACTTATTCCAAGTGGGGGATATTACATTGTGGAAGATGCTGATGCAGATTCTTTTAGTGTAATTAAGTCAGAGCATACTTATAAACCTTCTGTTGTCGGAAAGGATAAAAATCATGTTTATTTTGGGAATGTGAAAATTGAAGACCTTAATCCAAAAAATATTTCTTATATTGGAAATGGATATTATACTGACGGAAAAAGTAATTATTTTTGTTCTCCACTTTCTGATAGAAATGATGACATTTCATATTTGTCGGAAGCTTTTGGACATATAGTTCATGCTTTTAATAAGAATAAAAAGCCTAAGTCATATATTTATCCATATCACAAAGTAGATACTGAGAAGAAACTTTCAAGTTTTAAGGAATTATTATATTTTGCAACTGATGGAGATGTACTTTATTATAAAGGTAAAGCTCTTGAAAATGCAGATGCAAATACTATAAAAGAGGTTTCTAAGTATGGAGAGTATTTTTGTGATAAGAATAATGTTTATTATAAAAATGAACTTTTACCAATAAAAAATAGTGGTGAATTGGAAGTTGTTTCAGCTGAGCAAGGAGATTATTTGCTTTATGATAAAAAGAGTGGAGAAGTTTTTAAAGAGACTCTTAGATTTGATGAAAAGTCCGCTCCTTATAAAGTAATTGGAAATAGAAGTTCACATATCCGCAATTTATTTTTTGTTTCCAATGATGGAGTATATTTTTATAATCAAAGAAAAAATAAGCAAGTAAAAATTGGAGAAAATATTTTTAAGGGAAATATTGAATTTTTAGATGAGAATGTGTTTTGTGATGAGGAAAATATCTATTTTTTAAGTTCTTATGAAAAATATATTATTAGACATAGATCGCCACATATAAGACGATTGTATTCAATAAATTCTCAAATAGTTAGTTTTGATAAAAAAGAAGGTTGGGAAAAAGTAAAATCTATAAATAGTAGTATATCTGGTTCTATTTGGACAAAAAATGGGAAATATTATTATTTTGACAATTTAGGAAATAGTCAGCTTATAAAAGATACTGTATTTGAAATTACTGATAAAGAAGTGTTAAACGAATTATTATCAAATGAAAGTAAAATAACCATCGATAGAATTAGAGAAACAATAAAAGACGAAAAAATGCAAGCTGTATTAGGAGAAGTTAAATATACAGCAACTGTAAAATATAGTCATTATTACCTTTATATGATTTTGTGTACTCCATTAATAATTATTGGAAGTAGGCTTAAATGGAAAAGGATTAAAAATAATGCTAACGAAAGATAAAATTAAACCATATAAGTAAAATATGTATATATGCAATGACATAATTGTTGATTTATATTTTTATGTGATTGTAATGATTAATAACTATTGAATTCTAAATAATTTTGTAGTATAATTATACTGTGATAAAGATAAAAGTATTGACAAATATCGAAAATAAAAAAATGTTTGTTGATTTTTATACAGATAAATGAATTTATTATCTTGATATGGAGGAAAATAAAAAGGGAGATGAAAAAATGAAAAACAAAATTAAAAAATTTGTTTCTTTTTTTACAGCATTAGTGATAGCTTTAGGTGTAATAATACCTGGAGCATCTTCTGTTCATGCTGCAAATACGCTAAATGTAGCACAGTATACAAAAACTAGCGGAGTTGTAAAAGGAGCAAAAGGTAGCAATGCCGGAACTTATGAAGGAAAATGGGATGCAAAGATTCCAATGGGAAAAGTAATGGCTGGAATTGAAAGTGAAATGAAAAAAGCAGCAACCAATGGATGGTACCCACATGGCAAAGATGGAAAAAACAAGATAGCATATGTTGAATACAAGGTTACATTCCCTGAGGGAGTAACTATTGACACTGCTAAAATTACTACTGATAATTCAACTGCTATGTTTAACAAAGCAGCATTTACTCATACTGTAAATGGGCAAGTTGTTACATTTAAATTCCCATTACGTGATGAGAATTGGGCAGGTATATATAAGCACTATAATAATGATGGTGGAGCTACTTCAGATAAGACCATAGATATTAGTATTCAATATACTGTAAAAGCAAATAGTCTTAATGAAGCCAAAGCTTTAGAATCTAAAAATATAACTGCAAAAGGTGATTTTGAAACACATGCTAGTGGTAGTTTAGCATATTTTTTTACGAAAGTTGTTTACAATACAGATATCAGTACAAAACCATTAGCACCTGATTTTTCAGCTTCTGATGTATTTGTTAAACCTACAAATAATAACTTTACTAAGTCTGTTGATATAGATGCAGATTTAATGATTGGAAATGACACTGGTAATAAGCCAATTATAAAACAAAAGTCAGATGAGATAGATTTTACAGGAGTTTTAAATACAAAGGCAATAAAAGATCAAATGGCTGCTATTGAATCATCTCACTCTGGAGCTGAAGCTAAGAATATCAAGTTAGAAAATTTGTCTACTCACTTCAAGGCAAAACTTACATTACCGGAAGCTTTAAGTTTTACAAAATCAGAAGCTACACTTACCGGAGCAAATGGAATATTTAAAATTGAAGAAGTGAAAGTTGAAAATCAAACAGCTATTGTATCTTTCAAACTAGTTGGTTCAGAAAATATCACTACATTTGCTCAACTAAAAGAAGCAATTAATAAGGTAGATGATGAACTTAAGGTTACTTTTAAAAGTGCAAAATTTAATGAAAAATCACAAAGCAGTACAAATTATGAAGTAACAGGTTCAGTGCAAGGAAGCTTAAAAGCAAAAGCAACTCATACAGTTAGTGGAAATGTAATTAATTTTGATTTATCTTGGAATGGTAAACAGTCTGAAACTGGAAAGAGTGAATCAAATCCAAATGCTATAGCAATATCTGTTAAGTATTTAGCACCTACAGAACAAGATATTTCGTCAAAAGGAAATTTAGATGGAGATTTATTAGTTAATGGAAATACACAACATGATAAAGTGTATGAAGCTAATAAAAATGATTCATTAACTATGACTGGATTGTTAAATATTTCTCCTATCAAGGAGCAATTAAAAGAACTTGAAAAAAATTATGCTGCTTCTGGTGCTGCAACAAATATTAAAGTAGAAAATGTAAATACAAGCTTTACTGCTAAAATGACTTTACCAGAAGAAATGAAATTTGCTGATGATTATACAGTTGAATTAACTGGAGCAAATGGTAAGTTTAAGATTACCGAACAAAAAATATCTGGCAAAACAATTACTGTTACTCTTACTGTAGCAGATAATATCAAGACTTTTAAAGAAGTCAAAGAAGCTGTGGATGGAGTAGAAAATGAATTAAAAGTTAATGTAAAAGGCGTTAAATTTGATGCTGATAAGGCTAAAGCTAATACAAATTATACAATTAAGGGAACTGTTTCTGGGAAGTTTAAAGCAAAAGCTACACATATTCTTACAGGAAACGTAATCAATTTTGATTATACTTGGGAAGGTGTTCAACTTGCCGGAGGAGAAGATTCAACTGATCCTACTACTAAGGATATAAAATTAACACTTAAATATTTAGAAACTGCTGAAAATACATTTGAAGCAACACAAAAATTATTAGGGGATATTTTAGTAGGAGATAACACAGAACATGATAAAGTTTATGAAGTTGAAAAGGGAACAAAAGTCGCTTTCACCGGTTCTTTAGATGTATCACCGGTTAAAAAACAAATGAAAGATATAGAAGAACAATTCAAAAAGACAAATATAGACCCTTCAACTATTAAAATTTCTGATTATAATTCAACTTTTACAGCAACGTTGACATTGCCCGAAGAAATGGATTTTGAAGGAAATCCACAAGTGTCATTATTGAATGATAATGGAAAATACAAGGTAGTCAATTCAACTGTGAGTGGAAAAACTATAAAAGTAGTGATGACAGTAAATAAAGAAGTAAAATCATTTGCTGAATTAAGAGATGCTGTAAATGGAATGGAAGATAAACTTAATGTTGTAGTTGACGGTGCAAAATTTAATAGTAAAGCGTTGGAAAATACAAATTATACAGTTAAAGGTACAATGACTGGAGAACTTAAAGCAAAGGCTAAAGAAACAGTAAGCGGAAATGTGATTAACTTTAAGTTAAACTGGTATGCAGAACAACTACCAGAAGGAGCTGATGTAATCAATCCTACAAGAAAAGATATCACATTTACATTAAAATATGTAGCTAAAAATCCACCGGTTAATCCAATAGATCCAACAACACCTGGTAATAAAAAAACAAATAATAATTTGCCAAAAACAGGTGTAGAAACAAGTATAGTTTTATATGCAGTTCTAATTGGAATATCAGGAACTTTAATTGCTGTTGAATTTAAAAGAAGAAGAAATGAAAATTAATAACTATTAATTTCATAATAAAACATAAATAAATCGACCTTTGGATACGGCTAAGTTATTTCTAGAGGTCGATTTTTGTATATAAATTGAAGCATTTGTTTGATAGCTTAATAGTATTAAGGAAGATAATGGGAATAATTTACTTTTTTATAAACATTTTAAAAGGTACCAAAGCACTTAATTCATTCAATACTTCATTTTTCCAAATACTCAAGTTTATATTGGTAAAAAAGATAAACAAAATATGTTTTAGGACTTATATTTAGGGAAAATTATAACAAAATATAGCATATCATAAGGAGTACAAAATGGAGTTAAAAAGTATAGTTGAAAAGCAAAAAGAATTTTTCAAAAAAGATACAACAAAATCTGTTGAATTTAGAATTAATATTTTACAAAAACTTGAAAAAGCGATTAGAGATAATGAAAAGCAAATATTATCTGCTCTATATGAGGATCTTTCAAAATCGGAAGCAGAAGCCTACATGACTGAAATTGGAATTGTATATGGGGAAATTCATGAAGCTTTAAAAAATATAAAAAAATGGTGTAAACCTAAAAGAGTAAGGGGAAGTCTTGGAACTTTTCCTGCTAAAAGTTATGTCTATTCTGAACCATATGGGGTTGTACTTATAATGGCACCTTGGAATTATCCATTTAATTTGTCGCTTTCTCCACTTGTTGCTTCCATTGCGTCAGGAAATTGTACAGTTATTAAATGTTCTAAAGAGAGCAAAAACACATCAAAAATTATTAGAGATATAATCAATAAAACATTTGAAGAAGAATATATTTACTGCATAGATTCTGAGCTTGATTATGATGAGATTCTACATCAAAGATATGATTTTATATTTTTTACCGGGAGTGCAAGAGTAGGAAAAATAATTATGCGTGTAGCAAGTGAAAATTTAACGCCTGTATCTTTAGAATTAGGAGGGAAAAGTCCTTGTATTATTGATGAAACCGCAGATATTAAACTTTCAGCAAAACGTATTATATGGGGGAAACTTTTAAATGCGGGACAGACATGTGTATCAATAGACTATATTGTTGTTCATAAAAATATAAAAGAAGAATTTATTAAGTATCTGCAAGAAGAAATTGAATTAAGATATCCTGATGCTATAAATAATAAATCTTATCCGAAAATTATTAATCCTCATCATTATGAACGTCTTTTAAATTTAATAAAGACGGAGTCAAATGTAATTGGGGGAAAGAGTAATGACAATGAAAGAAAGATTGAACCTACTATATTTCCTGATGTATATTTTGACCACGAAATTATGAAGGATGAGATATTTGGACCTTTGCTTCCTATTATTGAGTATGATGATATAGATAAAATTATTGATATAATTAAAGAGAGAGAAAAGCCTTTGGCTTGTTATATCTTTTCACAAAGAAAAGAAAATGCAGATTATATTATTAATAGCCTTTCTTATGGAGGAGGTTGTGTTAATGACACTATAATGCAACTTGCAAATAGTCATATTCCTTTTGGTGGTGTAGGAAATAGTGGTATGGGTTCATATCATGGAAAACATGGTTTTGATTTATTAAGTCATAAAAAAGGAATTGTAAAAAATAAAAAGATTTTTGATTTGCCATTTAGATATGCACCTTTTGATTTGAAAAAATTAAAGATATTTAAACGTATGATGTAATATATGAAATATAGTTTAGAAATTAATGTTAGGGAGTAAATTTTTAAAAAGTATTCCCTAACTTTTTTATTTCTTAAAATAGTTATAATCTTAAATTTTTATAGTTTCGAATTTCTTTAGCATATTGAAATATCAAGTTTTGTTACTATTAAGATTGTATATATTCTTTTAATTAAATTACTATAGCTCAAAATGTATTATATTTATAAATTTTTGGCATAAAAATACATGTTAATTTTTTTTAAAAAAAGTTAAATAATATTTGTTAAAACGATATCTTTTTTATAAAAATAAATATTGTAAAAAACTAAAAAAATGTAGACAAATTATTTTAAATTATGGTATAATTTACCTAAATAAACTTTTAAAATTTAGTTATTATTTTTAAATATTAATTATAAGAAATCGAATACATTTTGAATCATTATTATATAATAATTAAAATTTATTAATAATCTGACATGAAGTTTATTAAGACAAGATTTTGAGATTGTTTACTATAAAATTATCAAAATGTAAATAATCTACATTTTAACATGGAAGGAGTAATAAAATGAAAAAAAGAAACAAACAAATTTTCAAAAGAGCAGTTTCGTTTTTGATTATATTTTTGATGGTAATATCAAGTGTGATTCAACCATCTTCAAAAACTAAAGCTGATGGTTTTCCCAATGATGCTACAGGAGTATCGCCAGATGGTAAATATTACTCAGCAGGGAATAAAAATCGTTTAGGGATGGTTACATCGGATGACTCTCATACTCCAGTAGAGCTATTCGCTTTTTGTATGGCAAATAGCAAAAAATATCCTGGATATGATGCTGCAAAGGATGAATATTTTGGTGTATATGAACAAATGTTAAATTTAAACAAGGAAAGTTTTAATAAACTTGTTAGAGACAACCACTTACCAGGTAAGGTTGCTACAAGTCATGATGAACTTTGGGATAAAGTATCTAAACTTATTTATATTTATTTAAAAGATCCCACAAATGTTATCGGAAGATCCGGTTGGACAACTCCACAAGATGCAATTAATGAATTTTATAATGTTGTTCAAAATGAAATATGGCGTTATACAGATGGTCAAAAAGTTGATAAAGACAGTAATCAATATTTGTTTTACAGATACTCAAAACAGGCTCAAAAAGCAGTATACTTATTGCGTGAGGCTGTAAACAGCGTTAATGTACCTGCTAATTTTGAGCTTCGTGGTTATAAACCGGAAAAGGTTCAAGGTCAAATCGGATATCAAGCTATTGTAACTGGAAGATTGAAAAAAGATCAATCTATTGGAGAAATAAAGACAACAGTAACGGCTGGAGGAAAGACTTCAACTGAAAATGAAATTGCAACATTAAAAGCAAAGGATATTGAAGCTGGAGTTGAAGTTTCAGATAAGATAACATATAAAGGACTTTACCCAAATGTAGAATACGATGTGATAGGTAAAATTTATGAAGTAAAAGATGGAAAACTTGTTAATCCTAATAAACCAGTTTCTGTAGTGAATAGTGGTGATGATTTAAAAGTAGATGCAACAGGGAAAGGTGAATGGACATTAAATTTTGGAAAACTTAACTTAGAAGCTGGAAAATCTTATGTGGTATTTGAAAAAGTAGTTTCAATGGAAAATGTAATAGATACAAATGGAGATGGAAAGCCGGATAAGAAGCAAGAATTAACGCATGAAGATCCAAAAGATAAATCACAAACATTTACAATTTTACCTAAGGAAGAAGTTGAAAAGGAAGTAGTTTTTAGTAAGGTAAATATAGCAGGCAAAGAAATAGCAGGAGCAAAAATTCAAATAAAAGATGAACAAGGACAATTAGTAAAGGAATGGATATCTAAAGAAGGACAAAGTGAAATATTTAAGTTAAAAGCTGGAACATATACATTCCATGAAGAAGCAGCTCCTAACGGATATTTAAAAGTTACAGATATAACTTTTGAAGTGGACGAACAAGGAAAAGTTACAGTTAAAAATGCAAACGGAAACGAAGTAAAAGCGAATGAAAATAAATTAACAGTAACAGATAAAACTGAACCGGTTGTACCGCCAACACCAAGCGAAAAAGAAGTAGTATTCAGCAAAGTAAATGTAGGTGGAGAAGAAATAGCGGGAGCTAAAATCCAAATTAAAGATGCACGAGGACAAGTAGTAAAAGAATGGACATCGAAAGCTGGACAAAGTGAAACATTTAATTTAAAAGCTGGAACATATACATTCCATGAAGAAGTAGCGCCTGATGGATATTTAAAAGTTACAGATATTACTTTTGAAGTAGATGAACAAGGAAAAGTTACAGTTAAGAATGCAAATGGAAATGAAGTAAAAGCAAATGAAAATAAATTAACAGTAACAGATAAGGAAGGAGCATCAACACCTGAAAAGCCGTGGACACCAATTGTACCTTCAACAAGAAATCTAAAGGTAACAAAAGAGTGGTTGGGAACAAACGGAAATAAAATCACACCACCTGTAGATAAAATAGAAGTTGAATTGTACAGAGATGGAAAGGCAACAGGGCAAAAATTAGAATTGAATAAGGCTAATAATTGGACAGCAGAATTCAAAAACTTAAAAGCATATGAGTCAATAGAAAATTCAAAGGCTTATGAATATGCGGTAAAAGAAGTTGGAGAAAGTAATAATTCAATTAAGTTGGATGGAAAGTTGTTTAAGGTAACTTATTCTGGAAATATGAAAGATGGGATAAAGGTAGTTAACACAGAAAATCCTACATTACGACCTTCAATACCTCCTGAAAAACATAAAAAACCTAAATTATCTAAGACTGGAATAGCAACAAATTCTCCAATTTATGCTGGAATTTTAGCTATATCATGTGGAATAATGTTAGTCTTGAAAAAAAGAAATCAAAAAAATAAAAATAACATCTAAATTTTGCTTTAAAGACAACATTAAAAAGTTAATTGACTTTAAATATAATGGAAAATAGCAAGCCTTATGACTTGCTATTTTCATATAATAACCAAAAAGAACCACAAAATCAAAAATTAAGACTTAATAAGTAAAGTTTTTAAATAGAATATATTTTTAATTAAATTATATTTACTTATATTTATTTTTTGGCAGTTTTAATTGATAAAATCTTTACATTGTGATAAAATAATAATAAGAATAGGAGAGTGATACTTTGGAAAAACTAGGAAAAATGTATTATGATTCATTAGAATCACTTGATTTTGCTGGTTTAAGTAAGTTTTTTTTAGAACATAGTATTATTTCTTATATTATAGGAATTTTATTAATTGTTGTAGTTTTTAAATTACTAAAGTTTCCTTTAAAAATTTTAAAAAAGATTATTGCGAATTCTATAATTGGATATGTAATTTTATATATTTTGGCAATTTTTAAAATTGTTATTGTTCCATTTACCTATTTGAGCTACTTTTTAGTTGATAGTTTTGGAATAGTCGGAATAATTTTATCATATTTATTTTATTCATTTTAAGGAGTTAAATAATGGGTTTATTTATTACTTTTGAAGGTCCTGACGGATGTGGGAAAACTTCAATAATAAATTTAATTAAGGAATACTATAAGGATAACGAAAAAATAATTTTTACAAGAGAACCAGGTGGAACGAAAATATCAGAAAAAATCAGAGAGATTATTTTATCTAATGATAATGCTAATATGTCGCCACGAACAGAAGCATTACTTTATTCAGCAAGTAGAGCTCAACATATTGATGAACTTATAAAGCCGAATTTGGAAAAGGGAAATATTGTTGTTTCAGATAGATTTGTTTTAAGTTCACTTGCTTATCAAGGTGGAGGTAGAGAACTTGGGGTTGAAGATGTTAGAAAGATAAATGATTTTGCAATTAACGGAGTTAATCCGGATATGATTATTTTCTTTTATGTTGACCCTTTGACGACTTTAAAGAGAAAGTCTTTAAATGAAAATGCTGATAGACTTGAGCTTTCTGGAGATGATTTCCACAGTAGAGTTTACGATACATATATGGAACTTCTTGAGGAGATGAAAGATGATGAAGTATTAAGAAAAGTTGATGCAACTAAAAGTATGGAAGAAGTTTTTGAAGATGTAAAAAAAATAATAGATGAAAAAATGGAGGAATTGCTATGAAGATGATAATTGCAATAGTTCAAGATCAAGACTTGAACCCGTTACAAGAAGATTTAACTGAAAAGGGATTCAGAATGACGAATCTTGCTTCAACAGGTGGATTTTTAAGAGCTGGAAACTCAACTCTTTTAATTGGTGTTGAAGAAGAAAAATTGGATGAATGTTTGAAAATTATTGAAGAAAATTGCAAATCAAGAGAAATTACGACATCTGTTTTGAGTGTTACAATGCCGGGCGATGCTTATATTCCATTCCCTATGGAAGTTTTAGTAGGCGGAGCAACAATTTTTGTCCTTGATATTGTAGATTTTGTAAGAATGTAGGTGATTTTATGAAACTTATTTTAGCAATTATACAAGACCATATAGCTCAAGATGTTTTAAATGAGCTTTCTGAAAACAAAGTTAGAGCTACAAAACTATCTTCAACTGGTGGTTTTTTCAAAAAAGGAAATACTACAATATTGATAGGTATTGAGGAAGAAAAATTAGATAGAGTTAAAGAAATGATTTTAAATATTTCAAAAAATAAGGAAACAGTTGATGATAAAACCGCAAATACTGTAATGTTTGTTCTAAATATGGATCAATTTATAAGGGTGTAGTTTATGAATTATGCTCTTTTCAAAGAAAAAATTGATTTCTTCGATTTTTCCCAAAACTATATAGTTGAAGGAAGTGAGACTTTTTTGGATAAGGTTTCTAAAGAGTTAATATTAAAGGTTTTAAATCCAGAAGATGATTTTAAAATTTTAAGAGAAATTGAAGAGCGAACACATCTCGATTTGATGATAGTTGAAAGTGAAAGAAATAATATTCCTATTGATTCAATTAGAGAGATGATTAAATATGTTCAAAAAAGACCTTTGGAATCAAAGTACAAATTGGTTATCATAAAAGGTGGACAATTTTTAAGAGCAGAATCATCGAATGCTTTATTAAAAACTCTTGAAGAGTCTTTTGACTATGTTATAATTTGTATCTTAGTTGATTCAAGATATAAACTATTGTCAACAATAAGGAGCAGATGTATATTTGTTTCAGAAGTAAATTCTTCAGAAAACTTTGATTATTCGGATTATGGTAGATTGTTGGAAATTTTATCTCTTGCATTAGAGGGGGACTTTTTAGCAATTTATAATTTGAAAAACAAGGAATATCTTATGGGTTTAAAAGAAGATAGAAATTTCGTACCTTTATTATATAATTTTTTTAAAGAATTTTATATTTTTTTAGAAACTGGTCAAGATGTTTCAAATAAGGAAATTTTGAAAATATTTAAGAATAATGTAAATTTTGATAGAAAGAAATTGGTAAAAATTTTAGATGCGATAGAAATTGTTAGAGAGAATTTGTATAATAATGTGAATTTTCAATTATCTATTGAAAAAATATTTATAACAATTTTAAGATAAATGGAGGTTTGTATGGAAAATTTTACTAATCTTATTCCATTTATGAATATTGATAGTAGTAGAAATTTGTTTTTAATAATTGGGCTTTTGAGTTTAATAGCAATCATAGTTGTCATATTTATAAGGAAGAAAAACAAATAAATTTAAATGGATATGATTGACTGCGTATATCTTTTATAAGGTATATGCAGTTTTTTCTTTTTTTAACAAAGTTTAAAAATTTGACTTTATTTCTTTTTTATGGTAAAATGTAGAAAAGGCGGTGCTGTTATGAATACAAAAGAAAAATTAGCTATGATTAAAAGAGTTTTGGGAAACAACATTGGGAAAAAAGTATTGATTACTATTAGAAGAAGTAAGGAAGAATACGTTGAAATTAAGGGAGTAATTGGAGAGGTCTTTACATCGTTTTTTACTGTTGAAATTGAAACAGAAGAAAATAAAATAAGAACTTTTTCATATTCCTACTTTGATGTTTTGACATCACAAGTGAGTTTAAAGTCAAGCTAAAATGAATTATTAGAACTTTGATTTTCAAAGTTCTTTTTTTATGCTTTTTAGGTATATAAAAAATGAGTGAACATAAACACTCATTTTGCTAAAATTTTAAAATTTTTTGTAAACTTTTATATAATATAGGAACTAATGCAGAACATACTATTATTTCAGGAATTCCATTAGAAACCGCAACTCCAAATAAAAATTTTGTAGGATTAACTTTTAAAACATCATATATTTGATTTGCACAAAATATATATGCCATAGATAGAACTCCAAATGTGTTTATCATTGTTCCTATCATACTTGCAAGGACAACATTAAAAATATTTTTAATATATTTTTTAATAAAATTAAATGTATAATATGTTCCTATTCCTATCAAGGCTCTTGGAAGTACAGAAACCATCGGATTTATAAACATAAAAGATAATGGACTTATTCCTGATAAATGTTGAAAAAATGAGAACAATCCAAAAATCAATCCAACAAAAAACGATACTGTTGGCTTCTCTATTAATGCGATTAAAACTATTGGTATATGTACAGTTGTTATTCTAACTACTCCTAATGGAATAAATCCTATGGGAGAAAGTGATAGAATAATTACAATTGCACTTAGTATTCCGATTTTTGTTATGGATTTTGTTGAAATATCTTTCATGAATTCCTCCTTAGAGTTTTGTATATTAAAGCCTTGTTTATTATAACAAAAATTTTACAAAAATTCCATAATTTTCAATTTCTTTTGTTTTTTTTATGCAAATTTGGTATAATTATATTCGATGATAGATGTATTTTTGTCATAGTAGATTTTTATATAAATGGAGAAATAATGAAAAAAATAACTTTAATTGCCACTTGTGCTTTTGGCTTGGAGGCAGTTGTTAAGAGAGAAATAATTAAACTTGGTTTTGATGATATAAAGGTTTCTGATGGAAAAGTAGAATTTTTGGCAAATGTAAATGATATTGCAAAAGTTAATTTATGGGTTAGATGTGCAGAAAGAATTTTACTTAAATTGGATGAATTTAAAGTTTTAAGTTTTGAAGATTTGTATCAAGGCATAAAGAAAATAAAATGGGAAGAGTTAATTTCAGTAAATGATAAATTTCCTGTAAATGCTAATAGTGTAAAATCAAAACTCCTTAGTTTATCAGATATTCAAAAGATTACAAAGAGAGCAATTGTTGATAGACTTAAAAATGTTTATGGAGTTGAGTGGTTTGACGAAACTTCAAATGCGCTATATTACATAGAAGTTTCTATTTTAAAGGATATTGCAACTGTTACCGTTGACACTTCAGGAGAGGCTTTGCACAAAAGAGGATATAGAAAGAGAGCGGGGAATGCTCCACTTAAGGAAACTTTGGCAAGTGCGATGATTAGTTTATCTTTTTGGGAGCCAAGTAGAGTTTTTTATGATCCTTTTTGTGGAAGTGGAACTCTTTGCATTGAAGCCTATATGATAGGTAGAAATATTGCTCCTGGTATTATGAGAAATTTTGCTTTTGAAAATTGGAATTTACTGGATAAAGATGCTTTAAAAAATGAAAAAAATATTGCAAGAGCATTGATAGATTATGATAGAGATTTAAAAATTTTAGGTTCAGATATAGATAGATATTCAATTTTAATTGCAAGAGATAATGCAGATATTTTGGGCGTAGATGATGAAATTTCGTTTTTTATAAAAGATATGAGAGATGTTGATCTGTATAATGAATATGGAGTTGTAGTTACTAATCCTCCTTATGGAGAACGTATGGGAGATATCGAAGAAGTTGAAAGGCTTTATAGAGATTTTGGAAAAAAATTTAAAGAATTAGATACTTGGTCAGTGTATTTAATAACAAGTATAGAAAGTTTTGAAAGATTATATGGAAGAAAAGCCGATAGGAAGAGAAAGCTATTTAATGGAAGAATTAAAGTTGATTTCTATCAATTTTATGGTCCTAAACCAAAATAATGGGAGATAGTAAAATGTATATGGATAAGTTTACACATTGGAATTTTGAACTGGTAGATTTTATGGAAGATTTAGTCAGAGTTTTTGATAAAACCGGACTAATTGTCTATACTAATTCCAGTATGAAAAAATTTTTAGAAAATGAAGAAGGAAAGTTTTGTGTATTTTCTGAGGATGACATACATAAAAACGATAAAAAATTTTCCTCTTTAAAATGTGTTGCACCCATTGGGCACAAAGAAGATGTAAAAACTGAAATGTTATCAGTTGGAGAAAGAGACTTTTTAGTAAAGAGTAGTCCTATCTTTGATGACAAAAAGGAGTATTGGGGTAGTATTGAAGTTTTTAGAGATATTACTGAGGGTAATAAAATTCAAAAAGATTTGCTGAAATATCAAAAAATGGTGAAAAACGATATGATTACAGCATCAGATATCCAAAAGAGTTTATTATCCAAATTAAGTCATACGGATGGATTAAATTTAGAATATAAATATATATCATCAGAACAATTGTCAGGAGATTTTTTTGATGTTATAGACTTACCAAATGATAAAACTTGTGTTTATATAGCAGATGTTATGGGGCATGGTATTTCTGCAAGTATGATAACGATGTTTATAAAATTTTCTGTTAGAATGTTAATTCATGGAAGAAAAATAGAATATCCAAGAGAGATACTAAGAGCTTTATCAAAAGAATTTTCAAAACTTAATTTAGAAATGTACTTTACAATATTTTTAGGGATTTATAATAGAGAAACATGTGAATTTGAATATTCAAATGCAGGGCATAATTCTATCCCGATTTTATTTAATAAGGACAAAAATGTGCGCTTAGAATTAAGTGGATTGCCAATTTCATGGTTATTCCAAGATAGTAGATATTCCGTAGGTAAAGCAAAACTTTGTCATGGAGATTGTGTACTATTTTATACAGACGGTCTTACTGAAACAAAGAATAAAAATAGAGAAGAATATGGAGAAGAAAGATTTTTTAATGTAGTAGATAAATATAAAAATTCACTTTCTGATAAGGAACTTTTGGACAAGTTAGTTGAAGATGTTTCTGAATTTAGATGTGGAATTCAAGAAGATGATATTGCATTATTAAGTATGAGGGTTTTATAATGACAAATAATTTTGAGCTAGATTTTTCTGAAGATTTATGTTTTTGTAATTATGAAAAAGAAGCTTTTAAGGCATTAGATTTTATTTTAAATAAAGATGGTTTGGGAAGCAAATTTTTAGGTTGGGTAACTCATCCGGAAGTTTATGATAGAGAAGAATACTCAAGAATGAAAAAACTTTCTGAAAAAGTGAAAAATTCAGAAGTTCTTGTTGTTGTTGGAGTTGGAGGAAGTTTTTTAGGATCCAAAGCAGTTATAAAAGCCCTTAAACCTTATTTCAAACAAGAGGGTTTGGACATAGTTTTTGCAGGAAATAACCTAAGTGGAGATTATTTGAGTGAATTAGTTGAATATATAAAAGACAAGGACTTTTACATAAATGTAATTTCAAAATCGGGAAGTACATTTGAAACTGCAGTTGCTTTTAGAGTTTTAACAGGATTGTGTGAAGAAAAATATGGCAAAGAAGCGATAAGTAGAATTATTGTTACAACTGATGCAGAACGTGGATTGTTAAAGGAATTAAGCAATAAAGTTGGCTATGAAACTTTTTGTGTGCCGGATGATATAGGTGGAAGATTTTCAGTTTTAACATCTGTTGGATTGTTTCCCATTATGTGTGCAGGAATTGATACTGATGCACTTTTACTTGGAGCAAATGATGGTTTAGAAGAATATACTAAGAAAAGTTTAGACAATATTTCCTTAAGATATGCAATTATTAGAAATGCAATGTTTAGAGATGAAAAAAAGGAAATAGAATATTTAGTTGCACATGAATTTAAACTTGCATATCTTCAAGAGTGGTGGAAACAATTATTTGCTGAAAGTGAAGGGAAAAATGGCAAAGGACTTTATGTAGAAAGTGCCATTTTTACAAGAGATTTACATTCTTTTGGACAAATGATTCAAGATGGGAATAAAATTACTTTTGAAACCATAATTGAGGTTGAAAAGTTAAAGAATGATATTATCATTCCTCTTATTGATGAAGATTTTGACAACTTAAATTATTTAGCAAAAAAATCACTTAATGAAATAAATAAGGTTGCTGTTATGGCAACGAGAAAAGCACATACAGATGGAGATGTTCCAACAATTGGGATTAAGGTGCCAAAATTGGATGCCTATAATATCGGAAAGTTAATTTACTTTTTTGAAATGTCTTGTGCCATTTCTGCATATATGTTAGAGGTTAATCCTTTTGATCAACCGGGAGTAGATAATTATAAAAAAAATATGTATCAATTATTAGAAAAGATGTAAAGGAGGAAGAAAAATGTATGTAAGCTATATAAAAGCTATGCTGAAAAAATGTAAAAAAACTTTTTTAGATTATTTAAAAGTTCAAGGAATTCTTGTTTTATTAGCAACGCTTACTTCATTAATTGCTGTTTACCTTATGGGTTATTCTGGCAAATTTAAAGCCGGTCTAATTATGGGTATTTTGGAAATTGTTCCAATAATAGGAAATGGACTTTATTTGGCTTATCAAATTGTAATTAATTTGATTAACCATGAAGTAGTAATTGCATCCAATTTAGCGATATTGTATCTAACAATATTATGTGTCAGGTTAGTTTTGGAACCAATTTTATTAGGAAGAAAATTAAAGTTTAAAATTGGAATTATAATCTTTTTAGCACTTATTTCTAGAATTGTTGGAGGAAATAAAGGTCTTGCAATTATGACTGTAATAATTTTTATTTTGAATACTTTTTTAACTATTAATGACATTTACTCTTTTGATCAAAAAAGAAAAATGAAAGAAAGAAAAGAGAAAAGACTAAGAGAAAGAGAAATTAGAAAAAAGTATGATTATGAAAGTGTAGGAGATGACCATGATAATTAATAATTTTTCACCAATTGAATTAAAAGAAGCAAGAAAAATAGTTGAGGAAATTAATCTTGAAGAAAAAATTGAAAAAGTATATTTTAATGACGCCTTAGAAAAAGTTATTGCTGAAGATATAATTTCAAAAGTTAATATTCCGAACTTTGATAAATCTCCATTGGATGGATATGCTTTTAGGGAAGAGGATGTTGTAAATGCAAGTAAAGAAAATCCTATTGTCTTGGAAGTTATAGATGTAATAATGGCAGGAGATGTTTCAGAAAAGTCAGTTTCTAAAGGGCAAGCTGTTAGATTGATGACAGGGGCAAAAGTTCCAAGTGGTGCAAATTGTATCGTAAGATATGAAGATACTGAATTTAACGATAAAGAAGTAAAGATTTTTTCTCCAATAGGGAAAAATAAAAATATAATTGGACTTGGTGAAGACGTAAGAAAAGGCGATGTAATTATCAAAAAAGGAACATTTCTAACTCCTGCAGAAATTGGAGTTTTAGCCAGTCTAGGAATTCCTTTTATTAAGGTATATAAAGCTCCTTTGGTGAGTGTTTTTGCAACAGGAAGTGAATTACTTGATGTTACTGATGAAATGGAAGATGGAAAGATAAGAAATAGTAACAGTTATACAATAGAACAACTTGCAAAAGTCTATAATGCTGAAGTTATTCAATATGGAAAAGTTAATGATGATTTGGATTCTTTAGTTGATATGTATAAAAAAGCTATAAGAAATAGTGATATAGTTATTTCCACAGGGGGGATTTCTGTTGGCGATAGTGATTTTGTTTTAACTGCACTAGATAAGATAGGGGTAAAGACTATTTTTACAAGAGTTATGGCAAAACCGGGTGGACATGTTTTCTTTGGAGAATATGAAGGTAAATTTATATTTGCTTTATCTGGAAACCCTGCCGCATCTTTTATGAATTTCTACCTTTATGTTAGACCAATAATTTTAAGATTACAAAATAGGAATGATAATATGCTTAAAGTACAAAGTGAATTGACTAATGGATTTAACAATAAAGCAAAAGTTAGTAGAATTCTAAGAGCAACAACAGCATACAAAGACGGAAGATTCTTTACAGAAATTGAGGAAGGTCAAAAATCAGGAGTTCTATCTACAATGGTTGCAAAAAATTCCATAGTAATTGTTCCAAGTCAAACTGAAATTTCTAAAGGTGAAATTATTGAAGTGGAGTTTTTATATGAACAATAGAGCAATTTCCATAGTTGGAGAATGTTCTAATGTTGGAAAGACAACTTTGATAAAAAACTTGTTAAAAATATTTTCTAAAGAAGGATTAAAAGTTGGAGTTGTGAAACATCATCATAGAGAATTTGACTTTGATAGAGAGGGTAAAGACAGTTATATATTCTCTAAGTCTGGGGCAAGTTGTGTAAAAATGGTTAGTCCAAACAGAGTAATAACAGTCGAAAACTTGAATTATGAAAAATCTTTAAATGATGTTTTAAAAACAATGACGGAATATGATTTTGTTTTAGTTGAAGGATATAAATGGGAAAATTTAGATAGAATTGAAATTTATAGAACAGGCTATTCGACAAAAATAATTTCTGAAAAAGAAAAATTAATTGCTATTGTTTCAGATGTAGAGCATGATTTGGATGTTGATCAATTTAAATCAAATGAATATGAAAAAATTGCAAAAAAAATAAAAGCTTACTTTAATATTTAATTGAAATGTAATACAAGATTGTAAAATATATTGTAAACGAAAAATCCTCCTGGTGTGTTAAAACAAAAACATATAGGAGGATTTAATTATGTCAAGAAAAATTAAACAAAAGCAGAATATGTTTTTTAAAATTTAGGCAAAGTTTTTGAATTTTTTAAAGAGGAAATTGACTAAATTAGTTTAAAAATATCTTTACTTAATTCTATTGTGAATAAAATTGAATAAATGTAGTTAATGGGTTATAATTGGAATATATGTAAATGCAACATAGTCAAGTAAATGGACACAATTTTACAATAAGATTTTTGGGAAAGACAGATTTAAACCTGCCTTTCCAT